>NZ_CP090376.1:2400000-2700000 GCF_022836875.1 Flavobacterium enshiense | reverse complement strand
ATAGCCGCGGAAGATTTGAAAAGATTCGTATAAACAAAAAAAGCTGTAGAAATACAGCTTTTTTTGTTAGTAACAGGTTTCCATTTTTTCTATTATTTCTTTCAGGCATAAATTATTGATACTGCCTTCATGGGTATGATTGGTAGTTGCCGGAATTTCAAATGTCCCGTTTTCAATCTGTTCGGCAACCATTTTGTAGGCATCTCTAAAGGGAATGCCACGCACCACCATTTCGTTGATAGTATCTACAGTAAAAGAATACTTGTATTTCGGATCATCAAAAATGCCTTCTTTCACTTTAATGTCTTTGATGGCATAATGCGTCATTTCCAAACAGGATTTAAGGTTTTCGATGGCCGGAAATAAACCTTCTTTTAACAACTGAAAATCCCTGTGGTAACCGCTCGGAAGATTATTCGTTAACAAGGTCAGTTCATAAGGCAAACTTTGTATTTTATTTGATTTCCCTCTGATCAGTTCAAAAATATCCGGGTTTTTCTTGTGAGGCATGATGCTCGAACCGGTCGTTAAATGCTCAGGCAGGGAGATGAAATCGAAATTCTGACTCAGATACAAACAAACATCCATAGCCAGTTTCGATAAAGTTCCGGCAACACTGCTCATGGCAAAAGCCATTGTTTTCTCCGATTTTCCTCTGCTCATTTGGGCTGCTACCACATTATATTTCATCGTTGTAAAACCCAGCGCTTCAGTGGTGAATGTTCTGTTGATAGGGAAGGAGCTTCCATAGCCGGCAGCCGAGCCTAACGGATTCTGATCAACAACCTGTAAGGCAGCATTTAACATGGTAACATCGTCAATCAGACTTTCGGCATACGCAGAAAACCACAATCCGAAAGAGGACGGCATGGCAACCTGTAAGTGTGTGTAACCCGGAAGCAACACATCTTTGTTTTTCTCAGCCAGTTCCATCAGTAAATCAAAAAGTTTCTTGATGAGGTTTTTAATGGTGATGATTTCATCTTTCAGATACAAATGAACATCGACCAAAACCTGGTCGTTTCTGGAACGCGCCGTGTGGATTTTCTTTCCGGTATCGCCCAGTTTTTCAATCAGCAGGTATTCGATTTTGGAATGAATGTCTTCAAAATTATTTTCTATGGTAAAATTTTCATTTTCAATTTTTGATAGTAGTTCATTTAAAGAAATACATAAACTGTTTGCTTCTTCTTGTGAGAGCAAATTTGTCTCCGCCAGCATCTTTGCATGAGCGATGGAACCCAAAATATCGTATTTGGCTAAAACGGTATCCAACTCCCTGTCGTTTCCAACCGTGAACTGTTCTATTTTTTTATCGGTGGCAATGCCTTTTTCCCAAAGTTTCATAGTATTTTCTTTTAATTCTGGAGAAGGAAACCCGAAAGTATTTTAATGTACAATTCGATACCTTCCGCAATTTCATTAATGAATATAAACTCGTCAGCAGAGTGTGAACGCAGGGAATTTCCTGGTCCTAATTTCAGTGACTGACAACTTAAAACGGATTGGTCGGAAAGCGTTGGTGAGCCGTAAGTGGTTCTTCCCAAGTTAATTCCGCTTTGTACCAGTTTGTGGTTTTTATCGATGGAAGAGGAGCGAAGATGCAACGAACGCGGTTTGACTTCCGCATCGATATTTTCGGTTACAACCTTTAAAATCTCTTCATTGGAATAACAATCATTAACTCGAATATCGACAACCAAATGGCATTCTGAAGGAACAACATTATGCTGTTTTCCGGCATTGATTTGAGTTACGGTCATCTTTACCGGACCTAAATTTTCGGATACTTTTTCAAAGAAATAAGTATTAAACCAATTAATTAAATTAACTGATTTATGAATCGGGTTATCAAAATTTTGATGCGCTGCATGACTTGCTGTTCCTTTAACGGTTACATCCAAAACCAGTAAGCCTTTTTCCGCTATTGCCAATTGCATTTCGGTCGGCTCTCCAACGATGGCACAATCCAATTCCGGAAGGTGTTTCAGTACACTATTCAATCCGTTTGGACCGCTGCTTTCTTCTTCGGCTGAAGCCACAATAACTATGTTGTGCGACAGATTTTCCATCGCATAAAAATGAACGAACGTTGCCAGAAGCGAAACCAGACAACCGCCCGCATCGTTACTTCCCAAACCAAATAATTTGCTGCCTTCTTCAATTGCCGTGAACGGATCCAACGTATATCCCAGATTCGGTTTAACGGTATCGTGATGCGAATTCAAAAGCAAGGTCGGTTTTGCGTCGTCAAAATGAAGGTTGTATGCCCAGATATTGTTGTTTTCCCTCTCAAAAGGAATATTGTTGTTTTTAAACCAGTTTTCAATTAAAAGCGCAGTTTGGTCTTCTTCACTTGAAAAGGAAGGAGTTTCAATTAGCTTTTTTAGCAGACTGATGGCTTCTTGTGTCAAATTTTCAATGTTTTTCATGGGCTTATAATTGAATGATAGTGTGGATTGAATTTTTATTTCCGATAAACGAATGGTGACTGATAACTACTTTTTTGACTCCTTTTTCCAAAGCTTCAAAACAGTTATTTAGTTTTGGAATCATTCCGGAGTGGATGGAACCTGTTTTACTTAAATCATCATATTTCTCTCCTGTTAAAATCGCAATTACTGAAGCATCATCCTCAGAATTCATCAAAACACCATTTTTTTCAAAGCAGTAACATAATTCCACGTCGTAATAGGGTGTCAGAGCAATCGCGATTTCACCCGCGATAGTGTCGGCATTGGTATTTAATAACTGTCCGTTTCCGTCATGGGTAATGGCGCAACAAACCGGAAGAATGTCGTTTTCTAAAAGTGTTTTCAATAACTGATGATTTACCGAAACGATATCTCCGGCAAACCCAAAATCAACAGTGTCTTTTTTTCTCTTTTCGGATAGAATTAGATTGCCGTCGGCACCAGTAAACCCAATGGCTGTTGTTCCAAACGTATTTAGCTGAGCTACAATTTTTTTATTAAGCAATCCGGCATAGGTCATCACCACTACATCCAACATCGAAGCATCAGTGATTCTTCTTCCATCAATCATTTGTGGTGTTAAACCTAATTTTTCGGCTAGTTTACTGGCTTCCTTTCCGCCACCGTGTACCAATATTTTTGGACCGTCAATATTTGAAAATGCCAGTAAGACTTCAGAAAGTGCTTTGGCATCGTCTATCACGTTTCCTCCAATTTTTACTATCGTTATTTTGGGTTTACTTACCATGATGTTCTAATATTTGGGTTAGAATTGCCTGAGTAGCAAAGGTTCTGTTATTTGCCTGATCGATAACAATCGAACTGTCGCCATCCAAAACTGCATCGTTCACAATCTGATTTCTTCTCACCGGAAGGCAATGCATGAATTTGGCGTTATTGGTCAGTCGCATTTTTTCTGAAGTGATAGTCCACGAAGTGTCTTGCGAATTGATTTGCCCATAATCGTTATAATTGCTCCAGTTTTTGGCATAGATGAAATCAGCATCCTTAAACGCTTCGTCTTGGTTATGAATTATTTTGCTGTCTCCGGTAATTTCAGGATTCAGTTCATAACCTTTCGGATGTGTAATTACGAATTCAACATCGGACAACTGCATCATTTTTACGAATGAATTCGGAACCGCATGCGGCAAGGCTTTCGGGTGCGGTGCCCAGGTCAAAACCACTTTCGGTCTTTTTTTAGTTTTGAATTCCGAAATAGTCAGGATATCAGCGACTGCCTGCAACGGGTGTTCCGTAGCGCCCTCCAGACTGATAACCGGCACCGACGCATATTTTTTGAACGAATTAATCACCTGTTCTTCTTCGTCTTGCACTTTGTCAGTTAAAGTCGGAAAACTTCTGATGGCGATAATGTCGCAGTATTGTGAAATTACCTGAGCGGCTTCCTTTATGTGTTCAGCCTTGTTTCCGTTCATGATGGCTCCGTCTTCAAATTCCAGGTTCCAACCATCATTGTTGAGGTTCATCACTATGGTATTCATGCCAAGATTGGTTGCCGCTTTTTGGGTACTCAATCTGGTTCTTAAACTCGGATTAAAGAATAATAACCCGATGGTTTTATTTTCTCCTAATGTTTTATTTTCATAAGGCGCCGATTTAATTTGTTTTGCCAAAAGCAAAAGTTCATTTAAATCCTGTATATCGTTAACTGATGTGAAATGTTTCATGATAAATTGTGTAAAGCGTTTTTTAATCCGCTAGTGAAAAAATCAATGTTTTCTTTCGTGATGGAAAGCGGCGGAAGGATTCTCAATAGATTTTTCTGTGAAGCGCTTCCGGTGAAAATACGTTCGTTATGAATCAGTTTTTTGCGTAATTCATTCACGTCAAAATCAAATTCCAGTCCGAGCATCAATCCTTTACCCTTTATTTTTTTGATTTGCGGAAACTGCTGTATCTGCTGTATGAAATAAGCTGTAGTTTCGTTTACATTGTTTAGCAGATTTTCCTTTACCATCGTTTCCAAAACCGAAAGAGCGGCAGCACAAGCCAGATGATTTCCTCCGAAAGTTGTTCCCAATAATCCGTGGGAAGACTTGAATTTCGGACTGATCAGAATGCCGCCAATCGGAAAACCATTACCCATTCCTTTTGCCATCGAAATAATATCCGGCTGGATGCCATGATGCTGATGCGCGAAAAACTTCCCCGATCTGCCGTAACCGCTTTGGATTTCATCTAAAATAAAAATCACATTGTTGTCGTTGCAGATTTTTTCCAACTGTTGAAAGAATCCAGTTGTGCCTTCATCCAATCCTCCAACTCCCTGGATTCCTTCAATAATTACGGCGCAAACATCATTTTTGGCAATTTCATTTTCCACCAGTCCGATTTCGTTTAACGGAAGAAAAACAACTTCATGGTTCTTGTTCAATGGAGCTACAATAGAAGGATTGTCTGTTACCGCTACAGATGCCGATGTTCTGCCGTGAAATGATTTTTTGAATGCGATAATTTTTGACTTTTTGTTGTGGAAAGAAGCCAGTTTCAGTGCGTTCTCATTGGCTTCCGCACCGGAGTTGCACAGGAACAGGGAATAATCGGGATAACCAGAAAGTTTAGTTAATTTTTTTGCCAATTGTTCCTGAATCGGATTTACAATCGAATTGGAATAAAAACCGATTTTATTAACCTGTTCAGTGATAGCTTTCACATAGGCAGGATGTGAATGACCAATGGAAATCACGCCGTGGCCTCCATAGAAATCAAGATATTCCTGATTGTTTTCGTCCCAGACTTTAGCTCCTAAAGCTTTGGTTGGGGTAATGTTGTATATCGGATAAACGTCAAATAAACTCATAGTCGTAAATTTTAAAAATTGCCTGATTTTAGTTGTAAACCTGTTTTTTCTTCCAATCCAAACATCAGGTTCATGTTTTGGATTGCCTGACCCGAAGCGCCCTTCACCAGATTGTCAATGATGGAGGTAACCAACAGATAATCGTCTTTTTTCATCAGACTGATATTGCATTTGTTGGTTTGCACCACTTGTTTCAGATGAATGGCTTCGGTAGTCACATTCACAAAAGGTTCATCTTGAAAATAGCTTTCATACAGTTTCGTAATTTCCTCCAACGACTTTTCCGTTTTTGTGTAAAGCGTGGCAAAAATTCCTCTGGTGAAATCTCCGCGATTCGGGATAAATAAAACCTCCTGATCAAAACCGTTTTGTGTTTGTTTCAGACTCTGAATGATTTCACCCAAATGCTGATGTTCAAAAGCTTTGTAATGCGACATGTTGTTGTTTCTCCAACTGTGATGCGTGGTTTCCGATGGTTGCACGCCTGCGCCGGTACTGCCCGTAGTCGCATTTACATGAATGGCATCTTTCAACAGATTGTTTTCCGCCAGAGGAAGTAAAGCCAACTGGATTGCCGTAGCGAAACAGCCCGGATTGGCAATGAATTGCGCATTTTTGATTTGCGGTTTATTCATTTCCGGAAGTCCGTATATAAATTCACAATCATTGAAAACCGCATCATTTTTCAATCTGAAATCGTTTCCTAAATCTATTATTTTGGTTTGGGGTGAAAATCTATTCTCCGTTAGAAACGACTTGGACTTTCCATGACCCAGACACAGGAAAACAATATTCACGTTTGGATTGATTGTGTCCGTGAAATTTAAATCGGTTTCACCCAATAAATCCTGATGAACAGTTGCAATAGGTTTCCCCGAATTGGTGGTGCTGTAGACAAAATCAATGACAGCTTTGGGATGATTCAACAACAATCTCAGTAATTCACCCGCGGTATACCCCGATCCCCCTATAATTCCGATGTTAATCATAATTCAAATCGTTTACTTGTGAATAAATCATTTGCGCGTTACCAAGAATCTTGATGAATCCTTTGGCGTCATCGGCTGTCCAGGCATTGTTCATTTCGCCGTACTGTCCGAATTGCGTGTTCATCAGATCATTTTCCGATTCGATTCCGTCCAATGAAAAATGGTATGGCTTCAGGGCTACGGTTACTTTTCCGTTTACGGTCGTTTGTGTGTCGGCCAGGAATGTTTCTATGTTTCTCATCACCGGATCTAAAAACTGTCCTTCGTGAAATAACATTCCGTACCAATTACCCAATTGTTCTTTCCAGTATTGTTGCCATTTTGATAAGACGTGTTTCTCCAAAAGATGATGTGCTTTGATAATAATCAGCGGGGCAGCAGCTTCAAAACCGACTCTTCCTTTAATACCGATGATAGTGTCACCAACATGAATATCCCTTCCGATAGCAAAAGCATTTGCCATGTTTTCAAGGATGATAATGTTTTGCGACGGGGATTTTTTTTCGCCGTTGATACTGATGAGTTCGCCCTTTTCAAATTCCAAAACAACTTTTTCGGGCGTATCTTTTTGCAATTGCGACGGATAAGCCTCTTCCGGTAAAGGAAGGTGAGAGGTTAACGTTTCTTTTCCGCCCACACTGGTGCCCCAAATTCCTTTGTTGATGGAATACTGCGCCTTTTCCCAGGAATAGCTCACGCCGTTTTGCTGTAAAAATTCCACTTCTTCCTGTCTGGATAATTTTAAGTCCCTGATAGGCGTAATGATTTCAATTTCAGGAGCGATGGTTTTGAAAATCATGTCAAATCTTATCTGGTCATTTCCTGCACCAGTACTTCCGTGAGCGATTGCAGATGCTCCCATTGATTTTGCATATCTGATGACTTCCAAAGCCTGAAAAACCCTTTCGGCGCTAACAGAAAGCGGGTAGGTGTTGTTTTTTAAAACGTTTCCGAAAATCAGGTACTTGATGGCTTTCTCATAGTATTTTTCTATGATATCTAAATTAGTGTGCTGAGCACTTCCTAATTCGTAAGCTCTTTCTTCGATAGCGGTTAATTCTTCTTCCGAAAAACCACCGGTGTTGACTAAAACGGTATGTACTTCAAATCCGTTCTTGATTAAATATTTTAAACAGTATGAGGTGTCTAATCCGCCGCTGTATGCTAAAACTACTTTTGTACTCACAGTTTTTATATTGTTGTTTTCGTGTTCGTGAATCTTCGATTTCATTTTATTATTTTTTTAGGAAAAGTGCCTGTTTGATGCTTTTTAAACGTGCCAGCACTTTTTGATTAAAGGTGTATTCTTCTTTTTGATTTTTCTTTTCCTTTGGGTCATATAACATTCCGGTGCAAAGGCACATTTTGTTTTCTTTGCGCTGAAGAATGTCATAGTTCGTACAGGTTTTGCAGCCTGCCCAAAAACTTGGGTCATCGGTTAATTCTGAAAAAGGAACCGGACGATAACCTAATTCCGAGTTGATTTTCATGACTGCCAAACCCGTTGTAATTCCGAATATTTTGGCGCTTGGATATTTTTTCTGCGAATAATCAAATACAAACGATTTGATTTTTTTAGCCAAGCCCAAATGACGAAAATCAGGATGAACAATTAGGCCGGAATGCGCCACGAACTTGCCGTGTTCCCAACTCTCGATATAGCAAAAACCTGCAAATTTTTCATCGACTAGCGCAATGACCGCCTCTTGCTGATCAATCTTTTTTCTGATGTATTCAGGAGTACGTTTTGCAATCCCGGTACCTCTTTGAAGCGCGGAAGTATGAATGGTGTCACAAATCAACTGTGCAAAATCATAATGCTCTTTTTGAGCGACAGCAATGGTTATATTCATTTTAAAACAATGATGAATAATTGATTAATAGATAAAAAAGAAAATAGGGATGAGGAGGGAACAAGACGCACTTGTTCCAAATAGGAAGACAGCAGACCTTACGGCCGGATTGTAATAGTTACAAACGGATGAGAATGTGTAAAAAGGTTAAGACCTGATAGTCCTAAAAAAAATGCAAATTGTTCCAAAACGGGAAAAATGAGAAATGAAAAAATAATTGAAAAACTCGGGTACTAGAATGTCGACCGCTCTGACCGTGAAGTAAGGGTCAGCGTTTTCCGTGTAGATAGGTTACTATGTAACTTTGTTTTTTTCATTGCTGCAAATGTATAGAAATTAAAAATATAAATGCAAATAAAAATGTTTAAAAAATGAAAAAATATAAAATATGTTATTGATTTACAGTTTATTAATAAAAAAAAATCCGAAGCCGTAACTTCGGATTTCACAGTTGAAAAAGGATTTTATTGCTTAATTAATTTCCTGGTGTATTCTTGATCATCAATTTGAATTCTGGCGAAATACACTCCATTTGCTAAATGACCAATGTCAATTTTTTGGACTAATTCATTTTCGTTAGATTGAATTAGAGCTTCACAAACGACTTTACCGTTAGAATTAAACAGAAAGTATTCAATTCTTTTATTCTTCACGTTGTTTATTATCAAATATAAAATTCCGCGATTTGGATTTGGACTCACAAAAATTTCCGTTTTGACAGTATTTGAGTCCATTTCGTTATTTTCTACAGCACTCTTTGCAGAACAATTAATAGCGGTTACGGTTTGTGTTCCGTTGGAATTAGTAACCGAACCTTCACTGTTTTTAGCTTTGATGTAATAGGTGTACGTTGATCCGGCCGAAATGAGATACGTATTTGCAAACGTTGTTGCAGTTAGAATCGATGCATAAAGGTTACCGTTCCTGTAAATGTCATAACTTGTTGCATTTGGCGATGTTGTCCACGATAAATTAATGGTACTGGTTGTTCCTCCGCATGTAGGTGCAGCCGTAAGTGTGAAATTTCCTGGGGGACAGGTTAGTGCAGTTGCAGTTAATGTTCCGTTAGAATTGTTTGTCGTACCGGTTGCGTTTTTTGCTTTAAGCGAATAAGTATAATTTGTTCCGCTGGTTATGTACGTATTGAGAAATTGATTTCCGGTTATATTGCTCGCATACAAGGCTCCATTTCTGTAAATGTCAAACGACGTCGCATTGGCGGAAGTTGTCCATGTTAATTTAATCTGGCTTGTCGAACCGTTGCATTCCGGTGTAGCTGTTAAAATGAAAGAACTCGGGAGGGGAGTAGAACAGGTGACATTCAAATTAGTCTTCAGAGAGTTGAAATAGGAAAGCGCAAAAGTGTCTCTCCATGTTGAACTTGTCAGTTTTGTTGCGTCTACCGAATCCACGAAGCCAATTTCATTCAGACACCCAATAGCAGAAGAATATTTTAAAACCCCCAAATGATAGGCGAGGAAACTGTTATCTTCCACGCATCGTCTGTTGTTCCAGGAACCGTTTGTGGACATGTCTGTTTGGATTTTTTGTGCAAAAGCGATATCTGGTGGGGTGTCGGTATCACTGTCAGTACAATAAAAAGTTTCTGTGCCGGTTCCGCCTCCCGCATTGCAGTGAATACTTAATAAACGGTCGGCATTCCAGTTGTTGGCCATTTGAGCTCTTTGCGTTACGGAAATCCAACTGTTTAAATTCGTGGTACGCGTCATTTGAACCGTCCATGAGGTACAGGAATTTTGGATTAATGCTTTTGTTCTCAGACCGACTTCCAAGGCTGTTTCTATTTCCGCTGCCGTTCTGCCATCCGGATTGTCACTAGCGGTTGCTCCATAACCATGTCCTGGATCGATAATAACTATCTGTGCTTTTGCCGTGAAAGAAATCAAAACGACAAAAAGTAGTTTTACTATGTTTTTCATGGCTTATAGTTTTAGTTCAGAAACATAAATTTTACCGGTTTTGTCATCGGAAAACATAACTTTATTGTCCCCGTAAAAGCAAGGAAACATTTCGTAATTGTCTTTAGTGTCGGTCAGTTTTTTTGATTTACGGGATTCGACTTCAAACAAATACAAATCGGAATTGCTCACCGAATGCCCATCTTTGCTTTCATCTATAAATCCAATCAAATATTTGTCGTCCTGTGACCATGAAGTAGCAATTCCGGTTCCGATTTTTATGCCTGCACTTTTTCCATCGACATCATAAATATAAATATCGGCTCCCTTGTGAACGGCTACTTTTTTTCCGTTGTGCGATAAAATGGCGTTATAAAATTGCCCTTCATCATTGGTAACTACCCAACTTTTTTGGGTTTCCAAATTTTTGGCTTCAATTTTTAAGGAGAAAAGATTGGTGTAAACCACTGTTTTGTTTTCTTCAAATCCTTTAAATGAAGGGAGCCAGTTAGGATTTGTTCCATTTTGCTTCATTAATTTTTTGGATTTAATATCGTAAGCAGTAATTACCGCATGAGAATGGTAATCTGCTTTGTTCTTTTCCCGAAAATAAAAAGTCGAACTGTTTTGATTCCATGAATAGGCATAACCACTGCCATTCTGATTTGAAATTTTTTTGACCTTGTTTTCTTTGACGTTCAAGAGATACACTCCCTTATTTTGTTCTTTTGTCAGTAATACAAATTTACCGTCCGGCGAAACTATGGGATTACTGAAAGATTCTTTTACCGGAAACGGTTTTGGTTGTTCCAGCTTTTGCGCCTGAATTGTTAAGCAACTAATCAATGTGGCGGCGAATACTACTTGTGTTTTCATATAAAATAGTTTAAAACACTAAAGTAGTATTTGTATGACAAAATTGAAAGAAAAAACTTATATTTTATGAAAAATGAATAAAAAAAACTTCCATTACGGAAGTTTTTTACTGAGTAAGTATAACGGAATATCTATTGTCGTCTGAATTTATTCCGAGTAATAATATTTTTCATTTTCGCTTTCAAATCCTCCCCGGAATCATATACCATTTGGTCATTCGTAGGGAAAGCTACTGCTTTTGCGTTGAAATAAGACAAATAGTTTTCATCACATGCGCGTTTGTCACCGTTGTAATTGGCATAAATGTGTTCGAAAACGAACTCGCTTGCAAGAGGAAACGTTTCTATCAACTGGTTGGTTTTAAAATCTATATAGTCAATTTTTGCAGTGACCTGACAGGCTTTAAACTGTCGGAATTCATAAATATTAGCGGTAATCATTTTAAAATTATCTACTTTAATGGGATGACCTAAACTGTCTTTAACCACATTTCCATTAGCATCAAGTAACGTTTTAGTTCCGTCCTTTATCTGCTTTTCTTTGATGAATTCCTTTTCTTTAATCTGCTCCGGAGAAATATTGATCTGACGGAAGTTCACAATTAATCCGTAATCATAATTGATTCCTTTTTGACGGTTGCTGTGGTAAACGGTCCATTTGTCATTTAAACCAAACGTGCTGAAATCCAGTAAGTCGTTTTGCAATTGACCGGGGATAACCATATTGGTTTCGTTTTTAGTAAATACACTAACGTAATCTGTTCCTCTGAACTGAGCTTCGTCTATTAATTTCTTTACATCTTTATAACCTGGATTGATGCTTTCCAGATAATTAAAATCGTCATAAGCTTTGCGGCAGCTCATCTTATCTTTTGACTGAAGAAGTAATTTCGAGTTGTCATAAAGATATTTTGACAGGGCATTTTTACTGCTGATAATCTGGTCAGAATAATTACCAAAATCAAAAGCAGCATTTCTGTGTTCTCCAATCAGGTATAACGGTAATAGGGGTCTGATTTTTTCCTGACGGTTGTTTAAGCCTAAATATAAATTATGAATTTTTTCAAGATTGGCCGGATTCGCATCCTTTGCCAACATTTCGATATCCCTTAAATCGCGTTCTTTGGCTTTTGCAAATGCTTCTTCCATCAGAAACACATAATCTTGCTTTCCTTTTGCGTTTTTGTTGGTTCGTAACGCATCCACGGCATTGTTAATGGCACCATCGTAGTTGCCACCACTCAACATACTTTGCGTATGGTTTACGCCGCAGGAAAAAATAAATAACAATAATAGGACTAAAGTGTAAATTTTATTCATAAACCGTAAATTTCAGCAAAAATATAATTTTTTAGAAGCTAATCCCGCTGTCCACTATATCTTTTTGTTTTGTTCAAAAAAACAAAACAAAAAGGATGCCGTTTCCATCGGGGCTAAGCCGGATTTAATGTACAGGCAAAAAAAACTCCGAAGGCTTAATTTCGGAGCTTATTGATTTTTTTATTTAGTGGTAATTGGAGGAAGCAATTTACTGGAAACTTCTCCAAATCCGATGCGGACATTACCATTTTGACAGTACCCACGCATAATTACGGTGTCACCGTCATTAATGAATTTACGCTCTGAACCGTCTTTCATTTTAAGTGGTTTTTGTCCGCCCCAGGTCAATTCCAACATCGACCCAAAGCTGTCTTCTGTCGTTCCGGAAATAGTGCCGGAACCCATCATGTCACCCGAGTTAATTCGGCATCCGTTAATGGTATGGTGAGCCAACTGCTGGCTCATTGTCCAATACATATATTTGAAATTGGATTTACATACTAAGGTTTCTTCGCTGTCTTCCGGAGCAATGGATACCGCAAGATTAATGTCGAATGCGTGATCACCGGTTTGCTGTAAATAAGGAAGTGGTTTCGGTTCTTGCTTAGGAGAAGCAGTTCTGAATGGCTCTAATGCATCCAATGTTACAATCCATGGAGAAATGGATGAGGCAAAGTTTTTTGCCAGGAATGGTCCAAGCGGTACATATTCCCATTTTTGGATATCACGAGCACTCCAGTCGTTCAATAAAACCATTCCGAAAATATAATCTTCTGCTTCTGTCAATGGGATGTTTTCACCCATAATGTTAGCATCAGTAGTAATAAAAGCAGTTTCCAATTCGAAATCCACTAAACGGGAAGGACCGAATACAGGCTGCGTTTCTCCGTTTGGTAATGTTTGGCCCATTGGTCGGTGTACCGGAATCCCTGAAGGGACAATAGTTGAACTTCTTCCGTGGTAACCAACAGGAATGTGTAACCAGTTAGGCAATAATGCATTTTCCGGATCCCGGAACATCTTACCAACATTGGTTGCGTGTTCTTTACTCGAATAGAAATCGGTATAATCTCCGATATGAACCGGCAATTGCATTTCCACATCATCAATATTGAAAACAACCACATCGCGGTGTGATTTATTGTCTCTTAAAGTTGCATTGGTTTCGTCAAAAATATCTGCAAGACGGTTACGTACCTGTCTCCAGGTTTTTTTACCATCTCCGATAAAGTCGTTCAGCGTGTCCTGCATGAACATATCGTCTGTCAAATCAATACCTTCAAAGTACCCTAGTTGCTGTAAAGCGCCCATATCGATGGCAAAATCACCAATTCGGGTTCCGATGGTAACTACATCTTCTTTAGTGATAAAAACACCGAAAGGAATATTCTGAATAGGAAAATCACTGTTTTCAGGTACATGTAACCATGATTTTCTATTGGGATCGTTTGCTGTAATTGCCATGATATAGTGTTTTTTGTATGTTCATATTTTGATACATCAAATATACTTGGTATTGTGATTTTACCAAACACTTTTCGTATTTTTGAACTCCATTTAACAAAATAATTGAAAATGCAACGCGACGAACAAATTTTCGACTTAATTCTTGAAGAACAAGACAGACAAATCCACGGATTGGAACTTATTGCATCTGAGAACTTTGTAAGCGACCAAGTAATGGAAGCAGCTGGTTCGGTACTAACCAATAAATATGCAGAAGGCTATCCTGGAAAAAGATATTATGGTGGATGTGAGGTAGTGGATGTTATCGAGCAAATTGCCATCGACAGAGCAAAAGCTTTATTCGGAGCTGAGTATGTAAACGTACAACCGCATTCAGGTTCTCAGGCAAATTCAGCTGTTCTTGCAGCGTGTTTGAAACCTGGTGATAAAATTTTAGGTTTCGATTTATCTCACGGTGGTCATTTGACACATGGTTCTCCAGTAAACTTTTCAGGTAAATTATACCAGACAACTTTTTACGGAGTAGAGAAAGAGACTGGTCGTTTGAATTATGATATCATTCAGGAGATCGCTACTAAAGAACAGCCTAAATTAATCATCGCGGGTGCTTCAGCTTATTCCCGTGACATGGATTTCAAACGTTTCCGTGAAATCGCTGATTCTGTTGGCGCTATTTTAATGGCAGACATTGCACACCCTGCAGGTTTAATTGCCAAAGGATTAATGAATGATCCTGTTCCTCATTGCCATATTATCACGACAACTACACACAAAACATTACGCGGACCAAGAGGCGGAATGATCATGATGGGTAAAGATTTCGAAAACCCTTGGGGCTTAACAACTCCGAAAGGCGAAATCAGAATGATGTCACACATATTGGATATGTCGGTTTTCCCTGGAAATCAAGGTGGACCATTGGAACACATCATCGCTGCTAAAGCAGTTGCTTTCGGTGAGGCGTTAACAGATGAGTTTTTCCGTTATGCAATGCAGGTTCAGAAAAATGCCAAAGCGATGGCGGAAGCTTTCGTAAAAAGAGGCTACAACATCATTTCTGGCGGAACTGATAACCATATGATGCTGATCGATTTGAGAAACAAAAACATTTCAGGTAAAGAAGCTGAAAATGCTTTGGTAAAAGCAGATATTACGGTTAACAAAAATATGGTTCCGTTTGATGATAAATCTCCTTTCGTGACTTCAGGAATACGTGTGGGAACTCCGGCAATCACAACCCGTGGTCTGGTTGAATCAGATATGGAAACGATTGTTGATATGATTGACAGAGTAATCATGAACCATACTAACGAGGAAGTTTTAGAACAAATTGGTGAAGAGGTTTACGATATGATGAGCGAGCGAGCGATGTTTGTATTCTAATTCAAGATTTACATATAAAGATAAAAATCCCTCAAATGAGGGATTTTTTTATGTCCTTATATTTCTCTATCTAAATCAATTACCCTCTAAAAAAGATGTGTTTCTAGAATGAAAAATATATAAGTTATTAGTTAATCAAAGTTGGAAGACTTTGCGTAGCTGTATCAAATCTTCTTATTGAAGTAAAATCATGACCCTATGTGTAACCTTTTCTTTTCAGACCTACTCTAATATAGTATTAGGTCAAACTCATTTGAGACAGTTTAAAATAGGAATAAATATGAAATATCAATTTAGATTAAGTAATTAAACCTAATTTTAGGTGTTATGCCAATCGTTACAGGGTTCGTTAAATTCATAAATTTATTAAACAATTTGGAATATTATACTCATGAATTTGGTAAATTTATAAGTAATATAATACATTCAAAATGAATAAACATATCGTTAAAATAATAGAGGCGCATTTCATTACCCATGATGTTAAGCGTTTTGTTGTTGAAAAACCTACGGGTTATGATTTTATTCCGGGACAGGCAACCGATGTTTCTCTAAACATTCCTGGTTGGGAAAAGAAATTGCGGCCTTTTACTTTTACTTGTTTAAGGGAACAAAATTATCTTGAATTTATGATAAAGATTTACACTGATCATGAAGGAGTAACAAACATGCTGGGGCGTATGAATGCAGGAGCAGAACTGATTCTTCATGATGTTTTTGGTGCAATCCAATATAAGGGGCCTGGAGTTTTTATTGCCGCAGGAGCCGGTATAACCCCTTTTGTTTCCATATTTCGGGACCTTTTTATAAAAGGACAGCTGAAGGGCAACAGTTTAATTTACTCCAATAAAACATCTTCTGATGTAATCATGGAAGGGGAGTTGCAATTCATGCTTAAAAATGATTTTATTAGAATATTTACGCGCGAAAATGTTATCGGATTTGCCGGGCGGAGAATTGACCGCAATTTCCTTATTGAAAATATTGGTGACTTTGGGCAACATTTTTATTTGTGTGGTCCTGATGAATTTGTAAAAAACATTAAACAACATTTACTCAACCTGGGTGCCACTGCGGAAACGGTTGTGTTTGAAAAGTAAAGCTTTGATGGTTTATTAGTTGCCAAGATCGAAAAGTCTCTGACTTTGCTGAGTTGTTTACTATATGATGAGCGAACGTGCTATGATGGTGTTCTAGTTCAAGATTTACATGTATAAAGTAAAAAATCCCTCAATTGAGGGATTTTTTATTTTTAGCTTATATCGAAATTTTTGGATTTATGATTCTTCCTTCTGACCCATCATCATCAGATAGGCTTTCAGGAATTCATCGATTTCGCCATTCATTACACCATCTACATCACTGGTTTCGTAGCTGGTACGAACATCTTTAACCAATTTATAAGGATGCATTACGTAGTTTCGGATTTGTGAACCCCATTCGATTTTCATCTTTCCTGCTTCAATATCGGCACGTTGCGCCATTTTCTTTTTCAGCTCAATTTCGTATAACTGAGAACGTAACATCTGCATCGCTCGCTGACGGTTGTCGTGCTGCGAACGTGTTTCAGAACACTGAATCTGAATTCCGGTAGGCTTGTGAACCAACTGAACTTTTGTTTCTACCTTATTTACGTTCTGACCACCGGCACCACTTGAGCGTGCAGTTGTAATTTCAATATCGGCAGGACTGATTTCAATTTCGATGGTATCATCCACCAAAGGATACACATACACGGATGCAAATGAAGTATGACGTTTTCCGTTACTGTCAAAAGGAGAAATGCGGACTAAACGGTGTACGCCATTTTCGCCTTTTAAATATCCAAAGGAATAATCGCCTTCAATTTCCAGCGTAACCGTTTTAATTCCGGCCACATCACCTTCCTGAAAGTTTAGTTCCTTGATTTTATAACCCTGTTTTTCACCCCACATCAGGTACATACGCATCAGCATTGAAGCCCAGTCGCAACTTTCTGTTCCTCCGGCTCCGGCTGTAATCTGAAGTACTGCACTCAAGTTATCGCCTTCATCTGAAAGCATGTTCCTGAATTCAATATTTTCAATATGTAAAAGTGTGGTATGGTAATGTTGATCAAGCTCTTCCTCGGTAGCATCGCCTTCTTTGAAGAATTCATAAATTAACTGAAGTTCTTCGCTTAAGTTATTGGCTTTTTCATAATCTTCCACCCATTTTTTCTTGGATCTCAGGTTTCTGACAATAACTTCCGCTTCTTTGGCGTTGTTCCAAAAGTCGGGAGCAAAGGTTTTTTCTTCCTCGTTGGCTATCTCAATAAGTTTCTTGTCGACGTCAAAGATACCTCCTTAACGCACCAAGGCGCTCAATAATATCCTTAATCTGTTCGGTATTTACCATAAAAATTGTAGTTTTATCCCGCAAAAATAGACATTCCTTTTTAGAATATGGAAATTAATTTAGTTAGCGATACGGTTACCAAACCAACCCAGGAAATGTTGCAGTATATGTTTCGTGCCAAAGTGGGCGATGATGTTTACCGTCAGGATCCTACGGCTGTGGAATTGGAAGAAACCGTAGCGGATTTGTTCGGAATGGAAGCTGCATTGTTTTTTCCATCGGGAACTATGGCAAATCAGACGGCAATTAAATTGCATACCCAACCGGGAGATCAGCTGATATGTGATAAATGGGCACATGTTTATTTGTATGAAGCAGGAGGAGCGTCGTTTAATAGTGGCGTTTCATGTTCACTGGTTGATGGAAATCGCGGAATGATTACATCCCTTCAGGTTGAGGAGCATATTACTGATCCTGAATTTTACCATAATCCTAAAACTTCTTTGGTTTGTATAGAAAATACAACCAATAAAGGAGGAGGAGCTTGTTATGATATAGAGGAATTAAGAAGGATTAAACAAGTTTGTGCTGATAATAATCTAAAATACCATTTGGACGGTGCGCGTTTATGGAATGCGTTGGTGGCAAAACGCCAGCATCCGAAGCAATATGGTGAATTGTTTGATACGATATCCGTTTGTTTGTCAAAAGGGATGGGGGCTCCAGTGGGTTCTTTGCTTTTAGGAAACAAAGAAACAATTCACAGAGCGTTGCGAATCCGTAAAGTATTAGGTGGCGGAATGCGTCAGATTGGCTATTTGGCGGCAGCAGGATTGTATGCGCTGCAACATAATGTGGGTAGATTGGAAGAAGATCATCGCCGCGCAAAAGAAATCGGTGCCTTATTACAACGATTGTATTGGGTGGACATTGTGGAACCGATCGAAACCAATATCCTTATTTTCTCCGTTAAGCCTCAGTTTGATGAAGCATTATTGATGGAAAAATTAAAACAGAAAAACATTTTCATAAGCTCGATGGGTAAAGGAAAATTGCGCATCGTTACCCATTTGGACTACAAACAGGTAATGCATGATTATGTGCTGGAAGCTCTTACGAAAATAGAACTTTAAAACTCGGCAGCGACTTCGAAAGTCATTGTTTCTCTGGATACCGGATGTTTGAATTCAATCCATTCAGCGTGCAGGTGCAGGCGGTCGGCTTTTGTTCCATATAAATCATCACCCACAATCGGACAGTTTAATCCGGAAGCATGGGAAGCATGCATTCGTAATTGATGCGTCCTTCCTGTGATTGGCCAGAAATGTACTCTGGTTTGCTCATTACTTCGTTCGACAACTTTCCATTTTGTTTTTGCCGGTTTTCCATATTCGTAGCAGACCAATTGTCGCGGACGGTCGTCTAAGTCGATTCGCAAGGGTAAATCGATCTCGCCTTCGTCTTCGGTTACGATTCCGTTTAGTAAAGCCGTATATCTTTTTTTAACGGTTCGTTTTATAAATTGTCCCTGTAAAAGTTTGTGTGAGTCTTTGTCTTTTGCAATCAGTAATAAACCGGAAGTAGCCATATCCAAACGATGAACGATCAGCGGACCGGTCGCTTCAGGGTATTTCAGTTTCATGCGTTCATAAACAGAGTCCAGGATATTGATCCCTGGAACGGATAGGAATTCGGCAGGTTTGTTGATTACGGCTAAATAATCGTCTTCGTAAATCGTTTCAATCTGAACTCCCAAAGCAGGATTTATCAGCAGCGGATTTTCATCTACCTCAAGGCCTTCAAGCATATGACCTAAGATTGGTTCGCATTTTCCGCGGCAGGCCGGATAAAAATGACCGTGTTTGCGTATTTCTGATTTGGGCGATTCACCCCACCAGAATTCGGCCATAGAAATTGGCTGCAGGTTATTCAGATAGGCATATTGCAAAAGTTTTGGCGCAGCACATTCTCCGGCAGCGGCAGGCGGTTTCAGTAAAGCGGTGGTTTCAAAAATATCGCAAAGGCTTTTGGGTTCTCCTTTATTGTTAAGGAAATGATACTGGTCGAAAAGCTGTTGCTGCAAATTGGCCGATTTTTGTTTGCGTTCTTCTTTTAAGAAAGCAATTTCATCGCCATAAACGGCTATTTTTTTCTTTATTTCTGAAAGACGTTCTTCAAGATATTCGGTTAATTCTCTCAGCAAAAACTTGTCTTTTAAGCTTTCGCGGACTAATTCGTTCATGAACGTTTCCAAAGATTCTGTATCCATGCTTTCTTCCTGAGCTTTTTTGCGAAGTAGTTTGCGGGCTTTTTTTGCCTCGCTCATTTTTATTTTCTGCTCTTCAATTTTCTGCTCAGCTGAGGTTGTTTTGATTTGAAGCTCATTGGTTAGTGAAATGAAATCCGGATTGTTTTCCAGGATTTCAATTCGCTCATTGATTTGAGTGAGTTCCTTAATCCCTCTGATAAAAAAACTGTCTTCTTCGAGCATATCATAAATGGGCGGAACAAATAAAGGATGATTGTTTTTATCGGCCAGTTTTCCTGAAAAAGCAGTTAAGTAACCGATTTCATTTTGCTGGTTTCGGACAACCATTACGCCAAACATTTTACCGATTACCAATCCTTCCTGATTTTCATCTAATCCGAAGTTATGTTCCCAATCCGTTTGATTTTGGAGATAATCTTGTAATTCCTTGGCAGCCAAAATGCTTAACGGATGCGGTTCGTAATAAAAAGGAAAAGTGAACCGTTCCGGCAGCGAATACGAATCTATCGCCGCTTTAAAGGGTATGAAACAACTTGGGGATGGGATTTCGGACAGATTCATTATTGGTAATAAACTTCGGTTTTACTATAAAAAGCTATTTAATACAATAGATTAGATATGCGCCGCAAAAATAGGTATAATTAAAAAGATAACGAGTATTTTAAGTTTTCAGAATGCGAACATTAACTCAATATTTGATAAATAGCACTAGTTTTGCCTAAAGATTAAGACAACATAAAATGAAAAGAATTTTTATCATCGTATTTTTAACAATTTTATCTTTTTATAATGTGGCTTTGGCCCAAACTTTTGATCCTAAAGTGGATCAGTATGATGCCTGGATTCTTTACACAGGAAATCACAAGCTTTCAGAGAAGTGGGGACTTCATACTGAATTGCAATGGAGAAGAAATGAGGGGTTTTCAGAACCAATGCAAAACCTGGTGCGATTTGGCGTTGATTACAAAATCAATAAAACCTATATGGTTACAGCCGGTTGGGCTTATGTTGAAACATTTGAGTATGGTGAATTAGCTAAAGAAATGCCGACGCCAAGATTCAATCAGTATACCTTTAATGAGCAGCGTATCTGGGAGCAATTTGTAATTAATCACGAAAATGTTGGCCGTTTCCAATATGACAGTCGTTTCCGTTTGGAGCAGAGATGGCTAGCCAATTTAGTGAACGTTGATGGTAATTATGTTAGGCCTTCGGATGCTTACCTTGCTGCGAATCCAAATGCGGAAGATTGGAGATTCCGTCAGAGAGCCCGTTACCGTTTCAGGGTTCAGGTGCCGTTGTCTAAACCGGAGATGAAAGATAATACATTTTTCTTTGTTGCTTCCGATGAGATTTTTGTAAACTTCGGAAAACACGTTACGGCTAACATTTTCGATCAGAACCGTTTGTACTTGGCTTTAGGTTGGAGATTTAATAAAGATTGTAATATCCAAACCGGCTATATGAACCAGTTCATTGAAAAAGGGGATGGAGCTCATAAGGAAAACAACCATACTTACCAGTTGGCATTAACGTACAACCTTGACTTTACAAAAATGTTTAAAAAGAAATCAACAGAAGAAAATAAATAATTAAAAAATTTTCATTTAACAGATAAAAGTGCAGTGAGGATATTTACTGCGCTTTTTTTTTTTTTTTGTGGGAAATACGCATGTAGTGTGTATTATAACTCGTTGATTGGAATTAAAAGATTTGATTTTTGATGTAATTTATTGATGGAAGGAAATAGTGGTTTCTATAGTCAAGATCAAATCTTTTTCACTTTGAATAGGTAAAAACTTATAAAGTTAAAATTATTTTGTTATTTTAATAAAAGTATGTTTTTTCGTTTGATTTAAGATGAAATCCTTGTTATTAGGGGAGTGCTTTGTTTTTTAATGAAAAAAATTGTTTGATTTTACAGTAAGTTGCTGTAAACATAACTTTAAGTTAATATTGGAAACAAGGTTTAACGTTAAGTTTGCGCAGAATTTAAACAACGGTAATTATTTATTAAAATGAAGAAATTTTTATTACAGTCTCTACTGTTATTATCATTAATGGCTTCGGCACAAGAACCAACTGTAGAAACAAAAACGGAAGTTCCTCCTCAAGAAGTTGCTCCTAAAAAGGAAGAAAAGAAATGGTATGATAAAATTTCCCTGAGAGGATATGCGCAAGTGAGATATAATAAGTTGTTAGAAACAAATCCGGATTTGGGATGTGAACAATGCGACCGATCTTGGGGGGGGAAAAACAGCTTTTTCCTGAGAAGAGCGCGACTTGTTTTTTCGGGCGATGTTCATGAGAGATTGTATATTTACATCCAACCTGATTTTGCCTCGGATGCTTCTCCAACCGGTAAGCACTTCTTTCAGATAAGAGACGCGTATTTTGACTTAAATTTAGACAAAGACAAAGAGTACCGAATCAGAGTAGGGCAGAGTAAAATACCTTTTGGTTTTGAAAACTTGCAGTCTTCTCAAAATCGTCTGACTCTTGATCGTGCAGATGCTTTAAATAGTGCGGTTGCAAATGAGCGTGACTTAGGGATATTCTTTTATTGGGCTACTAAGGAAAAAAGACAATTGTTTAAAAAATTAGTAGACGACGGATTAAAAGGTTCCGGAGATTATGGGGTTTTTGGTGTGGGTATGTTTAATGGTCAGACTGCTAACCGTCCGGAAGCTAACACCAGTCAGCATATTGTTGCAAGGTTTACTTATCCTGTTGTGTTGGACAACGGTCAGATTTTTGAAACAGGTATTCAGGCTTACAATGGTAAATATGTTGTGAATACTCTTACCACAGGTACAAATGCTCCATTAATTGAAAATGGTAATCCTGAATTTACGGATCAAAGAGCGGCTGTTCACTTTGTATGGTATCCAAAGCCTTTTGGTTTTCAAGGTGAGGCAAATATTGGAAAAGGACCTCAATATAATCCTGTAAATAATACAATTGAAGAAAAGCAACTTGAGGGGGCATACGGACAAATTATGTACAATGCCAAAATTAAAAATCACGTTTTGTTTCCTTTTGTAAAGTATCATTGGTATGAAGGTGGAAAAAAACATGAGCTTGATGCCAGAAGTTATAAAGTTAACGATTTGGAGATTGGTGTGGAATGGCAGCCTTTTAAAAATTTCGAATTTGTAGCTGATTATACTATATCAGACAGGATATATGAAGATGCAGCTAAGAGAGACAATCATCAGAAAGGAAGTTTATTGCGTCTACAGGCACAGTTTAATTTCTAAATCGTATATATAGGTAATATTTGAAAACTCAAAATCATATTGATTTTGAGTTTTTTGTTATCTTAGTATTATATGTTTTACTTATTATTATATTATTAATAATACAGTAATGATGAGTTAACAATAAGTTAATACATCTCAAGTAATTTTGCAATAAAATTAAAACAATAAAAAAATGACAAAAAAAGCATTATTCTTAATGTTACCTTTAATTGGAATGTTAAGTTGTGGTAAAGGAAAAAACGAAGAAGGAGCAACTGCTACTGAAGCGGCTTCGACAGCAACTGCCGTTACAATAAAAGGTAGTGATACTGTTTTGCCTTTGGCGCAAAAAGAATCTGAAGAAATGATGAAGAATAACAAGAACGTTAGTGTTACTGTAGTAGGAGGAGGCACTGGTGTTGGTGTAACTGCTCTTTTAGAGGGAACTACAGATATCGCAATGGCTTCCAGAGATTTAAAAACAGAGGAGAAATTGAAATTTTCTGAAGGTAAAAAAGAAATTGAAAAAGTTACAATTGCTTTTGATGCATTGGCGGTAATTGTTAACCCTGCTAATAAAGTTGGTCAGTTAACGCGCGAGCAAATTGAAAAAATCTATACTGGAGAGATTAAAAACTGGAAAGAAGTTGGCGGAGCAGACGAGAAAATCGTAGCGTACTCAAGAGAATCTTCTTCAGGTACCTATGAGTTCTTTAAAGAAGAAGTAATGGATAAAAAGAATTATGCATCAGATGTTTTAAGTATGCCTGCTACAGGTGCTATTGTACAAGCGGTTGGACAGACTAAAGGTGCGATTGGCTACGTTGGGTTGGCTTACGAATCTAAAGAGGTGAAACATATTGCTGTTTCTTATGATCAGGGTAAAACATTTGTAGCTCCTTCTATTGCGGCTGCTAAAGATAAAAGTTATCCAATCGCAAGACCTTTGTTTTACATGTTTGATAAAGCAAATGCGGCAAAAGTTAAAGTGGTTGTAGATTATGCCTTATCACCGGAAGGTCAGAAGGTGGTTTCTGAAGTAGGTTATATTCCGTTAAACTAAGAAAAGGTTTTTATTATACTTACAAAAGGGCAATCTGTTTTAAGGTTGCCTTTTTTTTATGTAAACAAAAAAGAAATTAGTAAATTTATAAGTGCTTACTTAACACTAACTTAACGCAAGGTTAATACAGAAAAAACATCCTTAAAGGTCGCCTCATGTACTTTTGCGGTGAAGATAAAATCAAGGAATTGAAAACAAATTTTAAGCAAATAAAGGAAAAAGTAATAGAAACGGTTCTGATGCTGAGTAGTGCTGCTACAAGTATCACGGTTGTCTTGATAGTGTTTTTTCTATTTATTGAAGGAGTAGGTATTTTTAATAAAAAACCAATTGAAGAAGGCTTTTTACTAGCCGTACATCCATCGAATACAATTAAAAAACTTGAACCGGCTCAGATTAAGGATATTTTTGATAAAAAAATAACAAACTGGTCGGCGTTAGGCGGTAAAAATGAACCAATCGTTCCGTTTCGTACAGAAGATATTACTGAATTTTATTCTGAAGAAGAGTTAGGTGAAAACTTTGAACATTTTCCTGAGAAGATAGATGAGTATGTGTCTAAAACACCAGGTGTAATTGCATTTTTCTCGGAAAAATACAAACCCAATAATTTTCACGGAAGAGAGCTGGATATCAATAAGATAACGGTTCGTGAATTTTTATCTGGGGAAGAGTGGTTTCCAACAGCGCATCCAGTAGCTCAAATGGGGGTTAAGCCTTTAATTTTAGGTACGCTTTGGGTGAGTTTCGGAGCGATATTGATTGCCTTGCCTATTGGTTTGGCTGCAGCAATCTACTTAAGTGAAATTGCCAGAAAACGTACCCGTAACATCCTTAAACCTTTAATCGAATTGCTTGCCGGAATCCCATCCGTAGTTTATGGATTCTTTGGTTTGGTTGTAATTGTTCCTTTGGTACAGGATATTTTTAATCTGCCGGTAGGAGAAACAGGTTTAGCAGGTAGTATTGTGTTGGCAATTATGGCATTACCGACCATTATCACGATTTCAGAAGACGCCATGAATAACACGCCACGTGCCATGAAGGAAGCCAGTTTGGCTTTAGGGGCAAGTCATTGGCAAACCATTTATAAAGTTGTTATACCGTATTCTGCTTCCGGGATCACTGCCGGAGCCATTCTTGGGATTGGGCGTGCGATTGGAGAAACTATGGCGGTTTTGATGGTTACCGGAAATGCAGCGGTGATTCCGCATACTCTGTTAGCGCCGGTCAGAACTATCCCAGCCACAATCGCTGCAGAACTTGGTGAAGCGGCTAGCGGAGGGATGCACTATAAAGCGTTATTTGCTTTGGGTTGTATCTTATTCCTAATTACTTTTTGTATTAATATGCTGGTCGAAGTGGTAACTCATAGAAAATCGCATAAAAAGCACTAAAAAATGAAGAAAGTAAATCGATTGGCAAAAATTAAAAGAAGAAATCAAAGTATAGCTTTCGGCTTATTTCAGCTCATAAGTTATTCGATTGTAGCTCTTTTGTTTATTATACTAGCTTTTATTGTAATTAAAGGATTTAGCGTTATCAGTTGGGAATTTATTACAGAAATGCCAAAAGAGGGGATGACGCAGGGCGGAATTTATCCGGCAATCATCGGAACGCTTTGCTTGGTTTTGGGAAGTATACTTTTTGCATTTCCTGTCGGGGTTCTGGCTGCCATATATATGAACGAATATGTAAAGGACGGCTGGGGAAAAAGAATTATCAAGCAAATGACTAATAATCTTGCGGGAGTTCCTTCCATTGTTTTTGGTTTGTTTGGAATGGCATTATTCGTAAACAAACTGGAATTTGGTGATTCGCTTTTGGCTGGCTCCTTAACATTGGGATTGCTTGTGTTGCCGGTGGTGATACGAACTACAGAAGAATCCCTTAAAGCGGTTGAAGATACTTTCAGACATGCCAGTTTAGCATTAGGGGCAAGTAAGTGGCAAACTACCAGCAATGTGGTTTTACCCATAGCTTTTCCGAACATTTTAACAGGTTTGATTCTTTCCATTGGAAGGGTTTCAGGAGAAACAGCTCCCATTTTATTTACAGTTGCAGCTTATTTCCTGCCTAAGTTGCCGTCATCAATTTTCGATCAGGCGATGGCACTACCGTATCACTTATACGTTATATCAACAAGTGGAACCAATATTGAAGCCTCAAGAGCAATGGCTTACGGAACAGCTCTGATCTTAATTATAATTGTATTACTTTCCAATTTACTGGCCAATGCGCTTCGTAAATATTTCGGAAAAAAAGTAAAAATGAATTAACATGCATAAAATTGAATCCAGAAACGTAAATTTTTATTACGGAGAAACACAGGCTTTGCACGATATTTCGTTATCGATGAAGGAGAACACGGTTACCGCACTTATCGGGCCATCAGGATGCGGAAAATCTACCTATTTACGTTTGCTTAACCGAATGAATGATTTGATTGATAATACGCATCTTAACGGTGAAATTTATATAGACGGACATAATATTTACGACAAAAATACCAATGTGGATGATTTGAGAAAGAATGTAGGGATGGTTTTTCAAAAGCCGAACCCGTTTCCAAAATCCATTTATGAGAATGTCGCTTATGGCTTAAAGGTAAATGGGGTTACCGATAAGAAAGTGATTGAAGAACGCGTAATCACATCCATTGAGCAAGTAGCGCTTTGGGGTGAGGTAAAAGATAAATTGCATAAATCGGCATTTGAGCTGTCGGGGGGACAACAGCAAAGGTTGTGCATCGCCCGTGCGCTTGCTATTCAGCCTTCGGTGTTGTTAATGGATGAACCAACTTCGGCACTGGATCCTATTTCTACAACCAAAGTAGAGGAACTTATTTATGAATTGAAAAATAAATATACTATCGTTATCGTTACTCATAATATGCAGCAGGCCGGACGTGTAAGTGATAATACTGCATTTTTCTATATGGGTGAGTTGATTGAGTATGATAAGACGAAAAATATGTTTACAAACCCAAGAAAAGAGAGAACCCAAAATTATATTACAGGTCGTTTCGGTTAAATTAAGCCAAATAGTATCTGTTTCTAATTATAAAAAAAAACAATCAGATGACTCAGTTAGAAAACGAAATACAGAATTTAAAAGATGAATTAATTGATTTATGGCTGTTGGTGAACCTGCAGCTGGAAAAAGCACATCAGTCATTATTTTCAATGGATAATGATTTGGCGAGGGAAATAATTGCCAATGAAAAAAGAGTTAATTCCTATGAGTTGAAATTGGATCGTAACTGTGAAAATGTTTTCGCACTTTTCAATCCCGTTGCCATGGATTTGCGATTCGTATTGGCTGTTTTAAAAATCAATACCAATCTGGAACGCACGGGTGATATTGCCGCCGGAATAGCTAGATTCATAAAGGAAATAGATGATGATTTCGATAAAGAACTTCTTGAAATTGCTAATGTCAAGGAGATGTTTGAAGTGTCTATCTTTATGATGTCCAATATTTTGGAAGCTTTTGAGAAAGAAGATACAAAATTGGCCCGTAAGATTTTTAAACAGGATGAAACACTGGATAAAATCAAAAAAAAGGCAAACGGTGTTATAGCGAAATACTGTAAGGAAAAGCCTGATAATATCGAGCAGGCATTGTACCTTTTATCGATAATCCAAAAACTTGAAAGAGTGGGGGATCATGCAAAAAATATGGCAGAAGAGACCATTTTTTACATCGAAGCAAAAGTGCTGAAGCACAAATCAAAACCGAATAAGAAGAAATAAAAAAGGGCGGATTTTAAAACCGCCCTTTTTTTATTTAAACATATCCAATCCTGGAATGTTTGGCATGCCGTCTTTGGCAACCGCAGCTAATTCTGCGTCATTTACATTGGTTGCTTTTTCGATGGCTTTGTTCATAACTAGAATCAAATAATCTTCCAATTGTTCTTTGTCTTCCAGTAAACGGTCATCAATTGTAATGGATTTTACTTTTCTGTTTGCTGTCAGCGTAACTTTCAAAAGCCCGTCATTGCTTTGTTCATCAATTAAAACGGTATCCAAACGTTTTTTAGTTTCTTCAATTTTTTGCTGGGTTTCCTTTAGCTTACCCATCATCCCCATGATATCTCCAAACATGTTAATAAATTTAGTAATTATTGATTTGCAAAATTATTAAATTGCCGATAGATTATAAATGAAAATTCAATTTCTTTTGAGCTCTGTTTGTTTTACTTTTGCATCCGCATTGCTCAAAATAATAAACCTAAAATGGTAGAAACAATAACGGCACCTTTGGCAACCGTAAAGCCAAAACAACTTGAAAAACACGGACATATTCGTACAGACGATTATTATTGGTTGAATGAAAGGGAAAACCCGGAAGTAATCGATTACCTTAACAAGGAAAACGATTACTACAATAAAATGACAGAGCATACCAAACAATTTCAAGCCGATTTGTTTGAAGAAATGAAGTCAAGAATCAAAGAGGACGACAGTTCTGTTCCCTACCTGTATAACGGATATTATTATATTACCCGATTTGAAAAAGGGAAGGATTACCCGATTTATGCCAGAAAAAAAGGAAGTTTGGATGCTAATGAGGAAATCATGTTCGATTGCAACGAAATGGCAAAGGGATTTGCTTATTTTCAGTTGAGCGGACTGAGTGTCAGTGAAGATAACAAATGGTGTGCCTTTGGTGTTGATACGGTTTCCCGACGAGAATACACTATTCAGATAAAAAACCTTGAAACCGATGAAATTCTTCCGGTAAAATTGGAAAAAACTACAGGAGGTTCAACTTGGGCAGCCGATAACAAAACGCTGTTTTATACACGTAAGGATTTGGTAACACTGCGTTCCGATAAGATTTATAAGCATAAATTAGGTTCGGAAGCCAATGAAGATCAAGTGGTTTTTTATGAAAAAGACGATACGTTTTCTACCTTCATTTATAAAGAGAAATCGAAAAAATACCTTGTAATCGGCTCTTCGAGTACGCTTACATCGGAATATCAGATTTTAAGAGCTGATAATCCAGACGGTAAATTTGAAATGTTCCAAAAAAGAACACGCGGACTGGAATATTCCATTTCACATTTCGACGACAGTTTTTATGTGGTGACAAATAAAGACAAAGCGACCAATTTCAAATTGATGAAAACTCCTGAAACTTCCACTTCAAAAGACAATTGGGTGGATTTGATTCCGCACCGAAAAGATACTTTGCTGGAAGGTATTGATATTTTCAGGGATTATCTGGTTGTGGAAGAACGCAGCAATGGTTTGAACAAAATAAGAATCATGCCTTGGAGTGGGGAAGGAGAATATTATCTGCCTTTTGATATCGAAACCTATACGGCTTATACCACAACAAACGTTGATTTCGATACGGAAATTCTGCGTTACAGTTATCAGTCGATGGCCACTCCTCCTTCGGTTATTGATTTCAATATGAGAACCAAAGAAAAAACCATCAAAAAAGAGCAGGAAGTTCTTGGTGGAAAATTCGATAAAAATAATTACACCGAAGAGCGAATTTGGGCCACTGCCAAAGACGGAACCAAAGTACCTGTTTCTTTAGTGTACCGAAACGGAATAAAGAAAGACGGAGAAAATCCTTTATTGTTGTATGCGTACGGGTCTTATGGTTCTTCAATGGATCCTTATTTTTCATCCATCCGTTTGAGTTTGCTGGACAGAGGCTTTATCTATGGTATTGCGCATATCAGGGGCGGTGAAGATTTGGGACGCGAATGGTATGATAACGGGAAATTACTTAAAAAGAAAAATACATTTACCGATTTTATTGATTGTTCCCGATATGTAATCGAGCAAAAGTACACTTCTGAAAATCATTTGTATGCTGAAGGCGGTTCTGCCGGAGGATTGTTGATGGGAGTTGTGATAAACGAAGCACCGGAATTGTATAATGGTGTAATTGCCCAAGTCCCTTTTGTGGATGTTGTGACAACCATGTTGGATGAATCTATTCCGCTTACAACTGGTGAATATGACGAATGGGGGAATCCGAATGAGAAGAAATACTACGATTATATGCTTTCTTATTCCCCTTATGACAATATAACAAAGCAAAAATATCCAAATATGTTGGTGACAACAGGATTGCATGATTCTCAAGTGCAATATTGGGAGCCGGCTAAATGGGTAGCTAGATTAAGAGTTATGAAGCTGGGAGACAGTAAGTTATTTTTGGATACCAATATGGATACCGGACATGGTGGCGCTTCCGGAAGGTTTGAAGCGATTAAAGAAGTTGCAAAAGAGTATGCTTTTTTGTTAGATTTAGAAGGAATTAAAAAGTAGATAAAGAATTTTTTATACATTTGTAAGGTTGTGAACATTTCAGAAAATGATTATATTCACGCCTTGAGTAATTTATTTTTTATGAAAGAAGAAATAAAAGCCTATAATAATGTATTAGAATTAATAGGAAACACCCCCCTAATAAGGCTTAATACAATCACCGAAGGATTAAAAGGTAACTTTTACGCGAAAGTAGAGGCCTTTAATCCGGGACATTCAACAAAAGACAGAATTGCTCTTTACATAATAGAAGAAGCGGAGAAAAGAGGTATTTTAAAACCGGGTGATACGATTATCGAAACAACTTCCGGGAATACTGGTTTCAGTATAGCAATGGTTAGTATCATTAAAGGATACGATTGTGTTTTGGCTGTCAGTTCAAAATCTTCCAAAGATAAAATTGACATGTTGAGAGCAATGGGAGCAAAAGTATATGTTTGCCCTGCTCATGTTTCTGCCGATGATCCACGTTCTTATTATAATGTTGCAAAACGTTTACACGAAGAAACCAAAGGTTCGGTGTATATCAACCAGTATTTCAATGATTTGAATGTTGATGCACATTACAATTCCACAGGTCCTGAAATCTGGGAGCAGACAAAAGGAGGAATTACTCACCTTATTGCCTGCAGCGGTACAGGGGGAACAATTTCTGGAACAGCCCGTTTTTTAAAAGAAAAAAATCCAAACATAAAAGTTTTAGGTGTTGATGCTTTTGGATCGGTATTAAAAAAATACCACGAAACAAGAGAGTTTGACAACGAAGAAATTTACCCATACAGAATCGAAGGTTTAGGTAAAAATTTAATTCCTACTGCAACCGATTTTGATGCGATTGATAAATTTACCAAAGTAACTGACGAAGAAAGTGCTCATACGGCTCGAGAAATTGCCAAGAAAGAAGGTTTATTTGTGGGGTATACATCAGGAGCAGCCATGCAAGCTGTTAAGCAATTTGCTGAGGAAGGGGAGTTTGATGAAAACAGTAATATAGTTGTGATTTTCCCTGACCACGGTTCCCGTTACATGAGTAAAGTGTTCAGTGATGAATGGATGAATGAGCAAGGATTCTTTGATAGTATTAATGCTGAGGAAGTTCAAAAGATTGAATTCATAAAATAGACGTCTTAGACAGTTAGATTTCTAGACTTCTTAGATTGTTAGATATAGAGAAAGAAACTCCGCTGAAAAGTGGAGTTTTTTGTTTCTGGTTACTATGATTAAAGTGAAGGGACTGTCTAATTATGCTGTGATTCCGACGAAAGGAGGAATCCCCGCTGTGCATTATATGGTATCATATCATGAGATTCCTCCTTACGTCGGAATTGTAGACTTGTGCAGTGTTTTTTTATTTTACATGAGGAATTGTAGAATGTGATCCTTGATAAAGTTACTCGATAAAAAAAACTCCGAAGTATTCTCCGGAGTTATTTATATCTGTAAGTCTAAAAATCTAACTTTCTAAGAAGTCTGAAAATCCAATCTATTCCTGCATAGTGTGATAAACGTTCATTACGTCATCATCTTCTTCGATTTTCTCTAATAACTTCTCGACATCGGCAACTTGCTCCGGTGTTAATTCTTTTGTGATTTGAGGAATGCGTTCGAAACCGGATGATAAGATTTCAATGTTTCTGTTTTCAAGTTCTTTTTGTATAGCACCAAAACTTTCAAATGGAGCATACATTAATATACCGTCTTCGTCTGCGAAAATTTCTTCCACCCCAAAGTCGATCATTTCCAATTCCAGTTCTTCCACATCTTGGCCTTCTGAAGGGATACGGAAGTTACATGTATGGTCAAACATGAATTCTACAGAACCTTGTGTTCCCATAGTTCCGTTACATTTGTTGAAGTAACTTCTGATGTTGGCAACCGTTCTGTTGTTGTTATCGGTAGCAGTTTCAATCAGAATGGCAATCCCGTGAGGTGCATAGCCTTCGAATAAAACCTCCTTAAAATTGGCGGTATCTTTATCAGATGCTTTTTTAATTGCTCTCTCTACGTTGTCTTTTGGCATATTAGCTGCCTTTGCATTTTGTATAACAGCTCTTAAGCGGGAATTGGTCTCCGGATTTGGTCCACCCTCCTTAACAGCCATTACAATATCTTTTCCAATTCGTGTAAACGTTTTAGCCATTGCCGACCAACGTTTCATTTTACGTGCTTTTCTGAATTCAAATGCTCTTCCCATTTCTAAGAATATATTTTAAATGTATTTTTTTGTTCTAAACAAGATACAAAAGTAAAATTATTAATGTATTCTGCCAAAAAAGGAGGTTCTTTCGAGCCTCCTTTTGTGATAATTATTTTTTGTAAAATGGTAATTTAACCACTTTAGCTGCAACATCATTTTTTCTGATTCTGATGAAAATTTCGCTGTCAACAGAGGATAATGATGTTGGCACATAGCCTAAACCGATACCTTTGTTCATTGACGGCGACATAGTTCCTGAAGTAACAACTCCAATAACACTTCCGCTTCCGTCAACGATTTCATAATCATGACGTGGAATAGCGCGCTCAGTCATTTCAAAAGCAACTAATTTTCTAGCAACGCCTGATTCTTTTTGATTTTTAAGGTTTGCAGAATTGGTGAATTCTTTATCGAATTTCGTAATCCATCCCAAACCTGCCTCTAAAGGAGACGTTGTGTCGTTGATGTCATTTCCGTATAAGCAGAAGCCCATTTCTAAACGTAAAGTGTCACGAGCTGCTAATCCGATTGGTTTGATTCCGAATGCTGCACCAGCTTCAAATACTTTGTTCCAGATCAATTCAGCATTTTCATTTTTGAAGTAGATTTCAAAACCACCTGAACCTGTATATCCTGTTGCAGAAACAACTACATCTTTCACACCGGCAAATTCTCCGATTTGGAAAGAATAATAGGGCATGTTGACTAAATCAATTGAGGTTAACGACTGCATTGCTTCAGCTGCTTTCGGGCCTTGAATAGCCAACAAAGAGTAGCTGTCTGAAAGGTTTTGCATATCTACACCCATATCGTTATGAGAAGAAATCCAGTTCCAGTCTTTTTCAATATTTGAAGCGTTAACTACTAACATGTAGTGATTGTCTTCAATTTTATAAACGATTAAATCGTCAACAATTCCACCTTCATTGTTTGGTAAACAAGAATATTGTGCTTTTCCGTCAACTAATTTCGATGCATCGTTTGAAGTTACTTTCTGAATTAAAGCCAAAGCATTTTCGCCTTTCAAAAAGAATTCTCCCATGTGAGATACATCAAAAACACCTACGCCGTTACGAACAGTTTCGTGTTCTATGTTAACTCCTTCATACTGAACAGGCATGTTGTAACCTGCAAACGGAACCATTTTTGCTCCTAAACCTTCGTGAACGTGCGTTAATGCTGTATTTTTCATCTTGTGTTGATTGTTTGTTTTCGGTCGCTAAGTTATTGATTTTTTACGGAGTGGCAAAGTGATGTACCCACAGAAATCAAGAGCTTAAAAAATTTTTAAGATCGGTGTAGTTTTCTATTTTAATACTAACCTTTTGCTTCTTAAATAAGTCTTTTAATTGATTTGGTACTTGTAGTTTTAAATCTAAAGTATGTTCAACGGTTTCTGAAAATTTTATCGGATGGGCAGTTTCCAAAAATATACCAATAGAATCTTTTTTGTTTTCTAACTCTTTTTTTAGTCCCAAATAACCGGTTACACCGTGAGGTTCAGTTATATAGTTACTGTTCTTGTAAATTAATTTTATAGTTTCCAATGCCTTATCGTCATTAAATGAATAGGAAGTAAAATCTTGGAAAAACTTTTCCGTGTTATTTTTGTATAGTTCCTGGATTCTTATAAAGTTGCTCGGATCACTAACATCCATTGCATTTGAAAGTGTTGCGATGGTTTTACTTGGTTGATAATGACCATTTTTTAAAAAACGTGGCACAGTGTCGTTGGCATTTGTCGCTGCCACAAAATGTGAAACAGGTAATCCTAATCGTTTAGCCATCACTCCGGCACATATATTTCCGAAATTGCCACTGGGACAGGAAATTACGATTTGTTTTTGGCGTTTTTTTAAAGCCTTGTATGCAAAGAAATAATAGAACATTTGCGGCAGCCAACGTGCTATATTTATAGAGTTCGCAGATGTCAGATTAAGATTTTCAAGTTTGGTGTCTGAAAAGGCATTTTTTACCATTTCCTGACAATCGTCAAAAGTGCCGGCTACTTCCAAAGCAGTAATGTTCTTGCCTAAAGTAGTGAGTTGTAATTCCTGAATTTCGCTTACTTTTCCACTGGGATAAAGTATAACCACTTCTGTATTTTTTACTCCCAAAAAACCACTGGCAACGGCACCACCGGTATCTCCGGAAGTGGCTACTAAAACAATTGTTTTTGCATCAGCATTGTTGAAATAACTTAAACAACGCGACATAAACCTGGCACCGACATCTTTAAAAGCCATTGTGGGGCCATGAAATAGTTCAAGGGAAAAAATGTCTTTTTCTATTTCAACAAGCGGGAAATCAAATGAAAGGGTTTCGTCAATTATTTGTTTTAATTCTGTTTCAGGAATCGCATTGCCAACAAATTGTTTAATGCATTCGTAAGCAATTTCAGTATTGCTGTAATTTTCAATTGTATTATAAAATGAATCTTTTAAAGGCGTTATCTTTTCCGGAAAATACAGTCCTTTGTCAGGAGCCAATCCACGTAAAACTGCCTCTTTAAAACTTACTTTATGTTCATGGTTATGTAAACTGTAATATAGCATCTTTCAAAAATTATTCAATTATACGAATCCCGTCTGGGTTCACTTTTGAAATAAACGTCTCAAATGGAATGTCATTCTTTTGGTATATTTCTTTTAATTGATCATTAACAGAAGTAGCATTCTTCAAACCTTTATTTAAAGTAAAAATTGAAGGCCCTGAACCTGAAATTCCAGCTCCCAAGGCACCGTTTTCTATCGCAGTTTTTTTCGCCTGGTCAAAACCCGGAATAAATTTGCTTCTTAATGGTTCTACGATATAATCCGTAAGGGATCGTCCTATTAAATCATAATCATTGGTGTATAAACCGGCGACAAGACCTCCAACATTTCCCCATTGCCTGATAGCGTTTTTAAGTTTGATTTCAGGTTTTAGAATCGCTCTCATTTCGGATGTTTTAAGTTCGATGTGAGGATGCAAGATTGTTACATACAATTCTTCCGGACTTTTGATTTTTATTACATCCAAAGGATCATAACCGCGAACCAAAGTAAAGCCGCCAAGAAGGGCAGGTGCAACATTGTCCGCATGTTCATTGCCGCTGGCTAAAGCTTCGCCTTTCATTGCATAATATATCAGTTCGTTACCGGAAAAAGGTTCTCCCAGTAATTTATTAATTCCGAAAACAGCACCCGCCGCACTTGCTGCCGAACTGCCTATCCCGCTTCCGGCTTTTATTTTTTTATGAATTTCTATTTCGAAACCAAAATCTGTTTCATACGTATTTACTAATGCCAAAGCGGCAACGCCGGCTACGTTTTTGTCAATCTCCAGAGGTAAATCTGCGCCTGTTATTTTGGTAATCCGGATACCTTTTTTATTGGATTTCCGAACAATCATTTCATCTCCAATAGTATCCAGGCACAAGCCTAAAACATCAAATCCGCAAGAAAGATTCGCTACAGTCGCAGGGGAAAAAATTCTAATACTTTCCATAGATCTCAATTAAATGTTAGCGATTCGTATTACATCTGCAAAAATTCCCGAAGCTGTTACCGCAGCACCAGCACCTGCGCCTTTAATAAGCAAAGGTTGTTCGGCATATCTGTCAGTATGAAATAGGACGATATTATCTTTGCCTTCCAGATTGTAAAACGGATGTTCTTTTTCAATCAGTTGTAGACCGACTTTAGCTTTTCCGTTTTCAAATTCGGCTACATATTTTAAGCGACAGTTTTTCAATGATGCTTCCAAAAAGAGGTTTCTAAAATGTATTTCATTTTTTTCCAGCGCTTTAAAGAAGTCATTGATAGATTCTGCTTCCAGTACTTCATTTGGCAGGAAAGATTCATTCTGGATCTGGTCTATTTCCATCTGATAACCACTTTCCCGGATCAGGATTAAAATTTTCCGCATCACATCAATTCCACTCAGATCAATTTTGGGATCGGGCTCAGTATACCCTTCATTACCAGCTTGTTTTACAACGTCATGAAAACTGCAATCTGCGCTAAAATTATTAAAGATGAAATTTAAACTTCCTGACAATACGGCTTGGATTTTATTTACTTTGTCACCTGAAACAATAAGATTTTTTAGTGTATTGATTATTGGGAGTCCGGCACCAACATTGGTCTCAAATAAAAATGGTGCTCCATATTTCAGGGAAAGATTTTTTAATTGAACGTAATTTTCATAATCAGAGGAACATGCAATTTTATTGCAGGTAACCACAGCAACATTTTGCTTTAAGAAATGCTGGTAAATGGATGCGATTTGATTATCTGCCGTATTATCAATAAATATGCTGTTTCTAAGGTTTAATACTTCGACTTTTGAAAGAAATGAATCAATGCAGGCTATTTCTCCTCTTTTTAAAAGATTTTCCCAATTATTTAAATCAATACCGTCCTGGTCAAAAACCATAGTTTTGGAATTGCAAACAGCTATTACTCTGATGTTTATCTTCAGGTTATCTTTTAAATATCTTTTTTGTTGCTGAATTTGTTCAATAAACTTGCTGCCTACATTTCCAACACCGGCTATAAAAAGGTTGAGTTGCTTAATATTTCCTTCAAAGAACTTTTCATGAAGGCAATTCAAAGCTTTTTTTACATCTTTTTTATCGATAACGGCTGATATGTTTCTTTCGGATGCGCCCTGAGCAATGGCTCTGATATTTATATTGTTTTTTCCTAATGTGCTAAATATTTTTCCACTTAGGCCCTGATGATTTTTCATGTTTTCACCAACAACAGCTATGATGCACTGATTGTTTTCAACAAGTGAAGGCTTAATTTTTTGTTGTTTGATTTCGTATTTGAATTCTTCATCAATGGCTGCTTTAGCTTTAAGGGAATCGTTTTCTGAAACTGCAATGCATATAGAATGTTCCGATGAGGCCTGTGTAATTAAAATGATATTGATTTTTTCTTTTGCAATTGCCCCAAAAAGTCTTTGAGATACTCCATAAACACCTATTAAACCAGAACCTTCAACTGTAATTAATGCAATATCCCCAATATGACTGATTCCTTTAACGGGATTTCTGCTGTCATTCTTTTTGTTGTCTATAAGTGTGCCTATGGCTTCAGGTTCAAAAGTATTTTTAATTTGTACCGGAATATTTTTATTTAGAACAGGTTGAATTGTCGGAGCATACAAAACCTTAGCTCCAAAATGTGAAAGTTCCATGGCCTCTCTGTATAAAATATGATCTATAGGCTTGGCCTGTTTTACAATTTTGGGATTGGCAGTGTACATTCCGCTAACGTCTGTCCAAATTTCCAATTGATCGGCATCCAGAGCAGCCGCGATAATAGCTGCTGTATAATCAGAACCGCCGCGGCCAAGGGTAGTAATGTTTCCATTCTGATCTTTGGCAATAAAACCAGGAGCAATAATGATGTCTGCCTGACATCTTTCAAAATAATATTGAATAGAATAATCGGTTAATTCAAAATTTACTTCGGCATTGCCAAAATTTGAATTTGTTACGATTAGTTCCTGTGCATCCCAATAGGCTACTTTTTGTTTTTCGGATTTTAGTTTTTCATATACAATTCTTGAAGAGAGAATTTCACCAAAAGCCAGAATAAAATCTTTCTTTTTCGGAGATAATTCCCCAAGGTAAAAAGAACCTTTTAACAGATTATCGATTTGCCTGAAACAGCTTTCCACTTTTTCCAGTATGCCTCCCTGGTTTTTTTCAGGAATTACTTGAACGACAACATCACAATGCTTTTGATACAATTCTTTTAAAATGATTTCGTATTCGTCATTGTTTGACTGCGACTTGTTAATGGCTTCATTTAAAGCATCAGTCACTCCTTTTAAAGCAGAAATTACAACTACTTTACGCTCTTTATATTTCTCCAAAAGAGCTACAACTTTTATTATATTATGGGCATTGGCAACAGAAGTACCGCCAAATTTTAAGACTTTCATGATGAAAATATATTTAAATTTTTAAATGTTCAGAATGAATTTATCCTGTTAACAGATTAAATTTTGATAAATAACTCAAAAGAGAGTAAGAGCTCCTGCGTGTAAAAAATACACGTATACAAACGGATTATATGAATTGATTATACCCCAAACGGGGTAGTGGTAGTTGTTGCAGCCGTCGTTGAAGTAACTACAGTAGCAACTGCAACCAAAGAAGTGGTTGTGGATGAAACACTGTATGAATGATTGTTACTCAACATACTACAAATTTAAGCCTTTTTGGATTACAAAATATTTTCTTGCAAAATTAATTTTTGAAACAGTTAATTTTTGTAATTTTATATAAAGCTCATACCTATGGAAAATACTGTATTGATAGATAGAAATGAAGCTTTAAAACGTTTCAGACCAATTTCCGGGAACAGCCACAAAGGTGTCCAGGGGCATGCTTTGATTGTGGGTGGAAGCTATGGAAAAATGGGTTCTGTTTGCCTTTCTTCAAAAGCTTGTCTTAAAGCGGGTGCGGGTTTAGTTACGGCCTATATTCCCAAATGTGGTTATGAAATCATCCAGACGGCTCTTCCAGAAGCAATGGTTATAACTGATGATTACACAGATCACATAACAGCTATTGGGTATAAAATTAAAGTTGATGCTGTTGCGATAGGAATGGGATTGGGACAACATTCGGATACCCAGCACGCCTTGTATCATTTTCTGAAAATGACAACGCTCCCGATGGTTATTGATGCAGATGCTTTGAATATTCTCTCCGAAAACAAATCATGGTTTGAAATGTTACCAAATCAGGCCGTTTTAACACCTCATAAAAAAGAATTGGAACGCTTGATCGGAAGCTGGAGTTCTCATGACGAAATGATGGAAAAAGTGAAAGCTTTTTCAAGGGATTTCGATGTTGTATTGGTGATTAAAGGTGCACCAACTCATGTTGTCTATTTGGATTCGGTTTTTGAGAATACTACAGGAAATCAAGCTTTGGCAACTGCAGGAAGTGGTGATGTTTTAAGCGGAATTCTAGCGGGATTACTTTCTCAGGGATATGCTGCCGTTGATGCTGCTGTTCTGGGAGTTTATCTTCACGGTTTAACGGCAAACATAGCCGTACCTGAAATCGGGCATCATTCCTTCATTGCTTCGGACTGCATAGATAATCTCGGCAAGGCTTTTTTAAGTTTATATTAAAAAATAAACCCTTTCAGAATGAGTTTTCGAAAGGGTTTATTTTTGTATTTTGATAAGGCTATTTAATGCCTAATTCCTCAAATTTAGCGATCAATTTAGGATCGGATGGGCGAGGAGCATCTGCAGAGATAATGTTACCTTTCGGATCTACTAAAATGAATCTCGGAATACCTTCGATGGCATAATCTTGTACGAATTTAGAATTCCAGTCATTGTCGGCAATTAACTGAACACCGCCAAGTTTCTTTTCTTCCACAAATTTTCTCCATTTTTCGTAGTCTTTTTTAGTATCGATAGAAAGGCTTACGAATTCAATGTTTTTACCGTGATATTGCTCTTCCACTTTTTGTAAGCTTGGAATTTCACGACGGCAAGGCCCGCACCATGTTGCCCAAACGTCAATGTAAACGTATTTTCCTTTTAAGCTTTCTAAAGTTGTTTTTCCGCCTTTAAAGTTTTCGTAATCAAATTTAGGGGAAATATTTCCAGGAGTTAAGGTTTTTATTTTGTTGAATTTAACAGTCAGGTCTTTTTTGAACTTTTCGTCAGAAGACATTGCCATTAATTCATTGTAAAGCATCGCTGCATCAGGATTTCCTGCGCTTACTTCATATGATAAATTTTGAATATGAGCATTTTTGATTGCCGGGCTTTTTACTTTTTTGATTTCAGGCAATGCTAATTTGGATGTGTATTCCTCATTTTCTGCCATTTGAGACATCAATGCATTATTGAACTTTGTCGCAACAATCTGTTTGTAAGATGATGAAAATAAGAAGTCTTCCTGATTGTCCAAATCGATTTTATCATCAAATTTAGGGAAAGTGGCTGATGGTGTAAAACCTTCAATTTTAGCGTAATGAGCGTGGTAAGAAGGATAATTCAGAATTTGCAACTGCTCAAAATATCCGATACTCTTCATTTCATTTTTCTTGAAAGCTGCATCGGTAATTTTTGATTTGTTTAATAAATCTGTCATCGAAGTTTTTACCTCTTTCAATTTTGCTAAAAAAGCAGTTTCCTCCAAGGTGTAAAACTCCTGAACGTTACCCATCATTTTGTTAACAGTAGCCGATTTATCACTTAAATATTGATTTTCAGCACTTCCTTTTCCAGAATACTTCAAAGTCGTAGCGAAGTTTTTATCATCAAAATTGATTACAAGCGCTGTTCCTTTTGTTAAATACAAAGAAGTACGATTCGCTTTTGTAGCGAAATTATAAGTTCCGTTGTAATCAATCTGCAGGGTTTCAGAAAATGTTCCGTCAGCTTTTAAAATGATTTCTTTTTCAAAAGATTCTCCTTTAATCTTTAGTTTGCCGTCTTCTGTATTAGTGATTTTCCCGGAAACGGTAATGGTTTCTTTTGGCGTCGTAAAAGAAGCGAGAACTACTACCAGCAAAAGGTAAAGTGTGTTTTTCATGTTTAATAGTTTTTGATGCCCAAATATAATAATTGTATCCTATAATTTTTCATAATGAAATACTAATAATAAATCTTGCTTTTTAAACGCAATTTGCTGAATTTTGCCCCCTTAATATAACCACGCAAAATGGATACAGTACATTATATTAGTTCTGATGTTTTTTCTCTGGAATTACTTCAGGAAATCGTTTCCCAGAATAAAACCCTTGAATTGTCTGAAGAGGCACGCATCAACATTGAAAAATGCCGTGCTTATCTGGATGAGAAAATGCAGTCGCACAGTGAGCCTATTTATGGCATCAATACTGGTTTTGGGTCGTTATGCAACATCAAAATCTCTAATGAAAACCTTACAAAGCTTCAGGAGAATTTAGTGAAATCCCATGCTTGTGGAACGGGAGAAGAAGTGCCGCACGAGATTGTGAAAATCATGTTGTTGCTTAAAATTAAATCGTTGAGCTACGGAAATTCAGGTGTTCAATTAGTAACAGTTGAACGTCTAATTGATTTTTATAATAATGATATTTTGCCGGTAGTTTATACTCAGGGCTCATTAGGGGCATCTGGAGATTTGGCACCTTTGGCACATTTGTCATTACCGCTGATTGGAGAAGGAGAGGTTTATGTTGACGGCTTCCGCCAGCCTGCAAAGAAAGTGTTGGAGAAAATGAATTGGAAACCAATCGAATTGCAGTCAAAAGAAGGTTTGGCCTTATTAAACGGAACACAGTTCATGAGTTCATACGGTTGCTACATTCTTTTGAAAGCGATGAAATTAACATACCTGGCAGATGTAATCGGTGCGATTTCCTTGGAAGGTTTTGATGGAAGAATCGAACCTTTTAATGAATTGATCCACATTGTCCGTCCACATAAAGGGCAAATAAATACGGCAAGACGTTTCCAGGAATTATTGGAAGACAGCGAAATTATTGCTCAGCCAAAACAACACGTACAGGATCCGTATTCTTTCCGTTGTATTCCTCAGGTTCACGGTGCTTCAAAAGATGCTATTGACTATGTGAAAAAAGTGTTTAAAACAGAGATAAATTCGGTTACTGATAACCCTAATATTTTTGTGGATGAAGATCTGATTATTTCCGGAGGAAATTTCCATGGACAGCCTTTGGCTTTGGCTTTGGACTTTTTAGGAATCGCCTTGGCTGAAATTGGAAACATCTCTGAAAGAAGAACTTATCAGTTGATTTCAGGATTAAGAGAATTGCCAGCGTTTTTGGTAAGTAATCCGGGATTGAATTCAGGGTTTATGATTCCGCAATACACGGCTGCGAGTATCGTTAGCCAGAACAAGCAGTTGGCTACTCCTGCGAGTATCGACAGTATCGTTTCTTCAAACGGGCAGGAAGATCACGTGAGTATGGGGGCTAATGCGGCTACGAAATGTTTGAAGATTATGGAAAATCTTGAACGTATTTTAGCTATTGAATTGATGAATGCTTCTCAGGCGATCGAATTCAGAAGACCTCTAAAATCAAGTGAATTTATTGAGAGTTTCGTGAAATCATACCGTGAAGAAGTACCATTGGTAGAAGAAGACAGAATTTTACATTACGATATTGAAAAATCCATAGCTTTCCTGAACAGCTTACAGCTTGACAGCGAAGTTTTAGAATAACAAAAAAGCCTCTTAATTGAGGCTTTTTTATTTCATGAAATGTATACTGATTATTGCTAGTATCGCCGGAAGCGACTGTACATAAAAAATGGACTTTTGTACTGTAATAGCGCCATAAATACCTGCAACGAAAACGCAGCTCAAAAAGAATAGTGCCACGTTGAAACTCCAATGTGTATTACCGATGAATAGTGACCAAATAAGTCCTGCAGCCAGGAAACCATTATATAGTCCTTGATTTCCTGCTAACTGTTTAGTTTTTTCAAACATATCAGCTGGAACTTTCCGAAATACTTTTTTGGCATGGGTAGTCCAGGCAAATATTTCCAACCATACAATGTAAATATGAATGAAGGCGACTAAACTTATCAGTATTTTGGATAAAATAGTCATGCTTATTTGTTGAAAAAACCGTTTGGATTCTGATCTTTATAAATTTTGACTACGAGTGCTATACCTGCATACGCTTCACATAACATTCCTAATATTAACAGAGCAGAGGCATAAGGCCAATGCATAATTTTAAAAAGTGCTCCAATGATAGTTATGATAAAGCCCAGTATAAATGCAATTATGATATGCTTGTTTTTCATGTCTTGAATTAATTTCTGTCTTCAAACGGAGTAATGATCCCTTTTTCAAGGTATTGCTTTAATTCTCGTAATAAATTGGCCCAACAATAACTTGCAATTCGAAATTCCTGACTAACCTCATACCAGTTTGTGTGGTAAAACTGAACATAAGTCCGATCGCCGTTTTCTTGTTTTAAAATGAATCCAAAACTTGTCGGTAACCATTCTTCCATTGCATCTGTCATGGAAAATTCGATAGCTTCATTTTCATTAAATTTGGAAAGTGAAGCAAACCAATCGTATCCTTCGCCGAAATATAAATTGTATTTTTCGTTTAATCCGGGCTTTCCCTTGCAGTGTAGTGTCCACCAGTTGTTTAATCCTTGAGGTGTTGATACCGCTTCAAAGACTTTCTCCCTTGAAACGTTGATGATAAGGTCGTGATAAATGGTCTGCATAATTCTAAGATTTTGTTTATTGGGAATCGATGATTTTTTCAATCCGTTTATCCGGAATCAACCACATTAATGCAACAGCTATATACATGACTCCGGCAATAATAGCATTAAAGTTAGCACAAATTATCCCGATAAGGTACAAAATAGGAGAAATTTTTCCTTTTAAATCACTTCCGATGGCTTTTGAAAGTACTGAGTCGGAACCGTGGTTTTTCAGAATTTGAGATTGCAAAACAAAATAAGCTATCGCGGCCATTAAAAGTACAATACCATACATCGTCATTGGGAAAGGAGCAAAGTTATTTTCGCCAATCCATGCTGTTACAAAAGGAAATAATGACAGCCAGAATAACAAATGCAGGTTGGCCCAGAGAATTCCGCCGGTAACTCTTTTTACGGTATGCATCATGTGGTGATGGTTGTTCCAATAAATTCCGACATAGATAAAGCTCATTACATAGCTCAGGAACTTTGGAAACAAGGGGAGAAGCGATTCAATATCTTTTCCTTCCGGAACTTTTAATTCCAGGACCATAATAGTAATGATAATGGCCAATACACCATCACTAAAAGCTTCTAACCGATTTTTGTTCATGCAGAATTAACTTAAAGTTTTATGGGTTCTTCGTTTATGATGAGATTGTTTTAATTGTTTTTCTCCTGTTATGATACTGATGTTTCCGTCAATTTCCAACATTGCCAATTTCACATCTTTATAATGCTCCACACCGTGTTCTCGCATGGCTTCTTCTATCTCGTCCGATGTAATGCCTAATTTGGCTAGTGTTTGATATTCGATTTTTCCGTTATGAATAAGGATTTCCGGTTTGTCCTGAATTAAACTGCTTAATTTTTTGAAACGGTACATCAGCCTTTTTAAGATATAGCTGACTATGAACAAAACCAAAGCTGCTGCCAATCCTCCTAAAAGGCTGGTGTTACTCCCAACCATGGCATTTTGAACAGAATTACTGATCAGTAAAATCAGGATGACATCGGCGGTGTTGAGTTGAGAAAGTTCTTTTTTACCAAAAACACGCAAAGCGATAACCATAAATAAATATACGGCCACGCTTCGCAGTACTATGTCAAGGTATGTATTCATTTTTAAAATGCAGTTTCAAAATATTTGTATTATCACAAAATACTTATTTTTGATAGCTGCTTATTTCCACTTAAAATTCTTTTCGATTGCCTTGATCATTTCACCGGCAATGTCTTTGTTGGTGGCGCCTTCGATTCCTTCAAGCCCTGGTGAAGAGTTTACTTCCAACAATAACGGACCTTTGGATGAACGGATAATATCAACCCCGGCCACTTTTAAGTTCATGGCTTTGGCTGCTTTGATGGCGATTCTTTTTTCTTCTGCTGTTACTTTTACAACCGAGGCAGTTCCTCCTAGATGTATGTTAGCCCTGAATTCTCCAGGTAAAGCTTCACGCTGCATCGCGGCTACCACTTTTCCGTCTACTACAAACAAACGCAAATCTTTTCCGTTGGCTTCTTTAATGAATTCCTGTACTAAGATGTTGGCATTTAAACTTTTGAAAGCATTGATAACCGATTCGGCTGCTTTTTTGGTTTCTGCCAATACAACTCCTTTTCCTTGGGTTCCTTCCAATAATTTAACGATCAGGGGAGAACCTCCAACCATTTTGATCAAATCGTTGGTGTCTAAAGGCGAATTGGCAAATCCGGTTGTTGGAATGTCAACCCCGTTGTTTAAAAGCAATTGTAGTGAAAACAGTTTATCTCTTGACTGGCTGATAGCTGCAGAACTGTTCAGGGAAAACACTTTTAATGCTTCAAACTGGCGCGTAAGTGCACAGCCATAATAAGTCATACTCGGGCGTATTCTTGGTATTACCGCATCGAAATTGTTCAAAACGCGACCACCTCGATAGTGAATTTCAGGAGTATCTGCATCGAGTTTCATATAACAGTATTTCAGATTCAGGAAATGCATTTCGTGTCCGCGCATTTCGCCTGCTTCCATAATTCGTTTGTTGCTGTATAAATCCGGATTACTCGCTAATACACCAATTCGAAGTCCTTTTTTTGAAGGTTCATCGTTGTAATAGTATTCTTTTATTTTTTCGTTGGTAGGTTGTCCAAGTAAATATTTTTGTTCGGGGTCGACCAAAATTCGACCAGACATTGCCTCTCGGCCCAATAACATACGGAATCCCATGGAATCGCGGTTCGTCAGTGTTACTTCCACTTCCCAAAGGCTTCCTCCGATTTCTAGGACCGTTGCGATTACATAACGCTGCTCGCGGTATCCGCTTGAACTTTTCACCACGCGCTTATCTACTAGAAGTGCCTCACAATGGATTACTGCTTTTAAGTTATTCTGGATTGGGTTGATATCAAATCGTACCCAGTTTTCACCGTCTTTTTCGAAAGTGGTAATGTTGGTGGCATGAAGTGCTGATGTTTTTGCACCCGAATCAACGCGGGCCTTTATGGTTGGGATTCCAAGAGCAGGAAAGGAACACCATTCTTCGCTTCCCACAATAACTTTGTCTAGCATTTTTTAATAGTAATTTATGATTCTAAAGTACTACTTTTTTTGGAATGCGAAACAATTTTGCTTAAAAAAGGAAAAACCTACTAATTAGTAGGTTTTTCTGATCTTTTAATGGTAACAAAGAGTTCTTGTTTTCCTTCATCCAGATCCATGTATATTTCGTCGCCTTCGTGAATTTTGGAAGTGATAATCTCTTCAGCCAGTTCATCTTCCACGTATTTTTGAATAGCACGTTTCAATGGTCGGGCTCCGAATTGTTTATCAAAACCTTTCTCAGCGATATAATCTTTTGCCTTTTCGGATAATTTCAGTTTGTATCCTAAATCGGCTACACGGTCGTATAATTTGTCCATTTCGATATCGATAATCAAGTCGATATGTTCTTTTTCCAATGGGTTGAATACGATAACATCGTCAATTCTGTTCAGGAATTCCGGAGCGAATGCTTTTTTCAGAGCATTTTCGATTACTCCTTTGGAGATTTCATCAGCTTGTGCATTTTTAGCAGAGGTCCCGAAACCAACACCTGTCCCGAAATCTTTTAATTGACGCGCACCAACGTTTGAAGTCATAATGATGATCGTGTTTCGGAAATCGATTTTACGGCCTAAACTATCAGTTAGGTGTCCGTCATCCAATACCTGAAGCATCATGTTGAATACATCCGGGTGGGCTTTTTCGATCTCGTCAAGTAGTACGACGCAATAAGGTTTTCTGCGTACTTTTTCGGTTAATTGTCCACCTTCTTCGTATCCAACATATCCAGGAGGTGCTCCAACTAATCTCGAAATCGCGAATTTTTCCATATATTCACTCATATCGATGCGAATCAAAGCATCTTCAGAATCGAATAATTCTTTAGCGATTACTTTAGCCAATTGCGTTTTACCAACACCGGTCTGACCCAAGAAAATGAAGGATCCGATTGGTTTGTTCGGGTCTTTTAATCCGGCACGGTTTCTCTGAATGGATTTGGCGATTTTCGTTACTGCTTCATCCTGTCCGATTACTTTACCTTTAATTAGGTCAGGTAAGTGAGCCAATTTGTTGCTTTCAGTTTGAGCAATACGGTTTACCGGGATTCCAGTCATCATGGAAACCACGTCGGCCACATTGTCTTCGGTAACGGTAATACGATTGTTTTTAGCATCAGCTTCCCATTGTTCCTGGGCGATGGCTAAGTCTTTTTCAATTCGTTTTTCGTCATCACGAAGTTTTGCAGCTTCTTCGTATTTCTGTTTCTTAACCACGGAATTTTTTAATTCGCGTACTTCTTCCAACTGTTTTTCAAGTTCCAGAATTTGTTTCGGAACATCAATATTGGTGATGTGAACACGAGACCCCGATTCGTCTAAAGCATCAATAGCCTTGTCCGGTAAGAAACGCTCCGACATGTACCGGTTGGTTAATTTTACACAGGCTTCGATAGCTTCTGGAGTATAAATTACGTTGTGGTGATCTTCGTATTTGTTTTTGATGTTGTTCAGGATTGTGATTGTTTCCTCAACCGAAGTCGGCTCTACAATTACTTTCTGAAAACGTCTTTCCAAAGCACCATCTTTTTCTATGTATTGGCGGTATTCGTCAAGGGTAGTGGCACCAATACATTGGATTTCACCTCTTGCCAAAGCCGGTTTGAACATATTGGAAGCGTCTAAAGAACCAGTAGCCCCGCCAGCGCCCACAATTGTATGAATCTCATCGATGAAAAGAATGATATCGTCATTTTTTTCCAACTCGTTCATTACGGCTTTCATGCGTTCTTCAAACTGTCCGCGGTATTTTGTTCCGGCCACTAAACTGGCTAAATCCAAAGTCACTACGCGTTTGTTGAACAGTATACGTGATACTTTCTTTTGAATGATGCGTAAAGCCAAACCTTCGGCAATAGCAGATTTACCTACTCCCGGTTCACCAATCAAAAGAGGGTTGTTTTTCTTTCTTCGGCTTAAAATCTGAGAAACGCGTTCGATTTCTTTCTCACGTCCTACAACAGGATCCAATTTGCCTTCTTCAGCTAATTCAGTCAAGTCACGGCCGAAGTTATCTAAAACAGGAGTTTTGGATTTTTTATTGGTTTTACCTGCAGCGCCCGGATTGTTGAAACCTGCGTCACGCAGACTGTCATCTTGTCCGGAATCGTCATTAAACGATTCGTTTCTTGGTAAGTTGTCGATATAATCTTCTTCGTTTGATGTCATAGCTATAAATTGTTCTTTAACAAGTTCGTAGTCAATTTTTAGTTTATTCAGAAGCTTGGTTGTTGGATCATTCTCGTTGCGGAGAATGCACAACAAAAGGTGTGCTGTACTTATCGAAGTGCTTTGAAAAACTTTTGCTTCCAGGAAGGTGGTACGTAAAGCGCGTTCCGCCTGACGGGTTAAATGCAGGTTTTTCTTGTCGTTATTTCTGTCAGCATTAGGATTTGGAGGGCTAACGATTTCAATTTTTCTGCGTAAATGTTCCAAATCTACCGAAAGGTTGTTTAATATATTGATTGCGGTACCGTTGCCGTCCCGTAGTATCCCCAGCATTAAATGTTCTGTACCAATAAAGTCGTGACCTAACCGCAAAGCTTCCTCTTTACTGTAGGTAATCACGTCTTTAACTCTTGGTGAAAAATTATCGTCCATTTCAAAAAATCTTTATACTGTAAATTTACTAATTCTCTAGAGGTTGTGCAAAAATCATACCTTTCAAAATCAGTTTTACCAATATTGCTAATAGACGAATAAAATTCGAGATATAAAAGACAAAATTGCAGGTTTTTTTAACTTTTTATGGCTTTGTTTGTGTTAATAAAATGGATAAAATTGTCAATAAAATACTGTTTCGGTACTGCAAAAATGTGTATATTGGCACGTTTTGAAATAGCTATAATTTTTTAATATAAATACTTATGTCTGAAGGAGAAAAGTTAATTCCTATTAACATCGAGGACGAAATGAAATCAGCTTACATCGATTATTCGATGTCGGTAATTGTATCCAGAGCACTTCCTGATGTTAGAGATGGTTTGAAACCAGTACACCGAAGAGTTTTGTTCGGGATGTATGAATTAGGAGTATTATCCAATAGAGCGCATAAAAAATCAGCGAGAATTGTAGGGGAGGTTCTTGGTAAGTACCACCCGCACGGAGATAGTTCAGTATACGACGCCATGGTTCGTATGGCTCAGGAGTGGAGTTTACGTTATCTTATGGTTGACGGTCAGGGTAACTTCGGTTCGGTAGACGGTGACAGTCCGGCAGCGATGCGTTATACGGAGGCCAGAATGAAAAAGTTCTCCGAAGAGATGCTTGCCGATATCGATAAAGAAACGGTAGATTTCCAGTTGAACTTCGACGATACCTTGGAAGAACCGAAAGTAATGCCAACGAAAGTTCCAAACTTATTGGTAAATGGGGCTTCAGGTATTGCAGTAGGTATGGCTACCAACATGGCACCTCACAACTTAACGGAAGTAATTGACGGTACTTTAGCTTATATTGATAATCATGATATTGAGATTGATGAGTTAATGCATCATATCAAAGCTCCTGATTTCCCTACCGGAGGTATTATTTACGGTATGGATGGTGTAAGGGAAGCTTTTAAAACCGGTCGTGGGCGTGTAGTAATGCGTGCTAAGGTGAATTTTGAGGAAGTTGATGGTCGTGAATCGATCATCGTTACTGAAATTCCGTATCAGGTAAATAAAGCAAGTATGATTAAACATACCGCTGATTTGGTAAACGAAAAGAAAATTGAAGGTATCTCTACTATCCGTGATGAATCGGACAGAAACGGTATGCGTATCGTTTACGTACTGAAACGTGAAGCGGTTCCGAATGTGGTGCTGAATACCTTATATAAGTATACGCAATTGCAATCGTCTTTCAGTGTGAATAATATCGCATTGGTGAACGGTCGACCGCAGATGCTGAATCTGAAGGATTTGATTCACCATTTCGTAGAACACCGTCATGATGTGGTAACCCGCCGCGCACAGTTTGATTTACGCAAAGCGGAAGAAAGAGCACACATTTTAGAAGGTTTGATCATTGCTTCCGATAATATTGACGAAGTTATCCAATTAATCAGAGCTTCTAAAGACGGAGATGAGGCGAGAGCGAAATTAATCGAGCGTTTCAATTTATCCGAAATTCAGGCACGTGCGATTGTTGAAATGCGTTTACGTCAGTTAACCGGTCTGGAACAAGATAAGTTAAGAGCGGAATACGACGAAATCATGAAATTGATTGCTTATTTGAAAGAGTTATTGGCAAGCAAAGAAATGAGAATGCAGGTGATTAAAGATGAATTAGCTGAAATTAGAGATAAATATGGTGACGGGCGTCGTTCTGTGATCGAATATTCTGGTGGTGATGTAAGTATTGAAGATTTAATTGCGGACGAGCAGGTAGTAATCACTATTTCTCACGCCGGTTATATCAAACGTACACCACTTTCAGAATACAAAACGCAGAACAGAGGAGGTGTCGGACAAAAATCGGCAGGAACCCGCGATCAGGATTTCTTAGAGCACATGTATGCGGCTACAAACCACCAGTACATGTTGTTCTTCACACAAAAAGGAAAATGTTTCTGGATGCGTGTGTATGAAATTCCGGAAGGAAGCAAAACAAGCAAAGGACGTGCGATCCAGAATCTTATCAACATCGAAAACGATGATAAGGTAAAAGCATTCATCTGTACACAGGATCTTAAAGACCAGGATTACATCAACAACCATTATGTAATCATGGTGACCAAACAGGGGCAGGTGAAGAAAACGTCGTTGGAGCAATATTCAAGACCACGTGTTAACGGAGTTGCCGCAATTACCATTAAGGAAGACGACGAATTGTTAGAAGCAAAATTAACTACCGGAAACAGTCAGGTATTGATTGCTGTGAAATCTGGTAAGTTAGTACGTTTCGAAGAAGAGAAAACGCGTCCAATGGGAAGAACAGCTTCCGGAGTACGTGGAATTACTTTAGCCGATGATAAAGAAGATGAAGTAATCGGAATGGTTTCTATCGACAGAGATCACGTGAATGATTCTCAGATTTTGGTAGTTACTGAGAACGGTTACGGGAAACGTACCAAAGTAGTTGATGAAGATGGAGAAGATGTTTATCGTATTACCAACCGTGGAGGTAAAGGAGTTAAGACTTTAAATATTACCGAGAAAACAGGTGCGTTGATTTCAATCAACAATGTTACTGATGAAGATGATTTGATGATTATCAACAAATCCGGCTTAACCATTCGTATGAAGGTTTCCGATTTACGCGTTATGGGACGTGCAACGCAAGGTGTCCGTTTGATCAATATCAAAGGTAAAGACGCTATTGCTGCAGTTTGTAAAGTAATGCGTGAAGACGAAGAGGAGGAAACAATTGAAGAATTGGTTGCAGATAACGGAGACGTTGCAATTTCTTCAGACGAAACAGATACTCAGGAATAACCAAAAACAGAATTATAAAAATGAAAGTTAAATATGTTTTATTGGCATCTTCAATGATGCTTTCAGCAGCTTCTTTTGCTCAGAAAGATGAGTTAAAGACTTTGAAAAAATTATACGGTAAAGATCAATTATCTGCCGATGATATTTCAAGTTACAAAGCCAATGTGAATAAAATTAGCGGAATGTCAGGTTTGGCTGAGGCAGATCAGGTATATCTTAATTTCTATAATGCGATGTTGCCGATTTTGGAATTAAACACAGCCATGACTAAGAATCCGAACGATATGCAGGCAATGGCAAAAAGTCTTTCGCCGGCAAACATTAATACAATGGCTAAAGGATTGAATGATGTGTTGGCGTTTGAAAAGAAATCGGGTAAAGAAATTTACACTGCTGATATCAAAGAAACTATTGAGAGTTTTAAACCAATGATGCTGCAATATGCCTACGGTTTAAATCAGGCATCTAAGTTTAAAGAGGCAGCTCAGGTATTTGCTGCTGTTTACAATCTTGATAAATCAGATGCTTCGAATTTATACAACGCTTCTGTTTTAGCGGTTCAGGCTCAGGATTACGATAATGCTCTTAAGTATTATGAAGAGTTGAAAAACATAAATTATACCGGAGAAGGTACAATTTATTATGCCGTGAATAAAGCTAGCGGTCAGGAAGAGCCTTTTGGTTCTGTAGCTGATAGAAAGAAAGCAATCAGCATGGGAACCCATGAGAAGCCAAGAGACGAGAAAATTCCATCTAAAAGAGGGGAAATCTATAAAAACTATGCTTCAATTTTGTTGGAAAAAGGAAGAGCAGAAGAAGCTAAGAAAGCAATTGCAGAAGCAAGAGCTCATAATCCAGAGGATACTGATTTGATTTTAGCAGAAGCTAATCTTTATTATGAAGCAAAAGATATGGTAACCTATAAAAAGCTTATCAATGAGGTAATCGCTAAAAAACCAAACGATCCCGATATGTATTTTAACTTAGGAGTTGTGAGTACAAATACGGGCGAAATAGAAGAAGCAAAAAAATATTACGAAAAAGCCATTGCAATTGATTCGAAATATTTCAATGCTTATAATAACTTAGGTGCTTTGTATTTAATGGGAGATGATAAAATTGTTAAAGAGATGAACTCTTTAGGAATGACTCCGAAGGAAAGCAAACGTTATGACGAGTTGAAAGCAAAAAGACAAAAAATGTTTACTAGTGCTATTCCTTATTTTGAAAAAGCTTTAGAGTTAGAACCTAAAAGTGAAAGTGTGAAATCGATCTTGCTAAATGCCTACCAGGTTTTAGAAATGGACGCGAAATATAAAACGCTTAAAGCAAAAAAATAATTATTAAAGCCCTCAAAAATGAGGGTTTTTTTATTTTATAAAGTATACGGTTTATTTAAATTTAACTAATATTAACGTTTTACAGTTCAATTTTAAGATTGGAATAGTTTTTGATTTAGTATTTTTGGAATAACTAAAAAAGATCACGTGAAATTTTTATACACTTTTGCAACGGCATTGCTATTTTCACTTCAGGGGTTTGCGCAACCGGATAATGGTAAGAAAACCGTTGTGATTCCGCGTATGAAAGATCCGGAAGTAGCGATCAATTCTCTGCCAGCAAAAGCAGATACCCCACGTTTTCAGCCTATGGATTTCAGCGATTCGGTTTTGGATAAGGATAGACCGCTTACATTTCCAAAAGAAGGCACATCAACAGCGCAAATAGGTCAAACGACAGATAAGAAGCCCGAACAGTTTATCAGTCCTTATGAAATCCCAAAAAATGCTGTACCGAAAGGGAGCGGGGATGAGAATACAAAGATATTTCGTCGCAATCAATCTTTCGGTGAATACAAAACAAAAGCGAATACTATAAAGATATTATGCCGTGACCACATGGCAATTGATGGTGACGTGGTTAAAGTTTATATCAATAACATGGTGATTGCGGCTCATGTCGAATTATTCCAAGGCTACAGAACAATAGAGATTGGTTTAACGCCTGGTTTTAATAAGATAGAATTTGAAGCACTAAACCAGGGAACATCAGGTCCGAATACGGCTGAGTTTTCCATTTTTGATGATAAAGGAAAGGTGATTACGAGTGACCAGTGGGATTTGGCCACCGGGTTTAAGGGCTCGGTCATGATTATCAAAGAGAATTAATGCACTTGAACTCCAAATTTGATTTGGAGTTTTTTTATGACCTTTATCAGTCTTATCCTCATAAAATTCCTGTAAATTTGATAGACAGAAGTAGATAATTTTTATTTGTATCTGAATTAAAGTTAAATACGATGAAGGTAAAAAGTATTTTTCCTTTTTTAGCTGTGTTGGTAATTACGGCTTGTAAAAACACAAATGCAGGTATTCAGCCAATTGTAGGCGATATTACCCAAAGTGTCTATGCCTCAGGAAGTGTGAAGGCCGAAGGTCAATATGTGGTTTATTCAACCGTAAGTGGCGAACTCAGAAAAATTAATGTTGAAGCAGGAGATATAATTGTCAAAGAACAGTCTTTGTTTGAACTGGATAGTGACAAAGCCCGGCTTAATACAGAAAATGCCCAATTGACTTATGAGTTAAGCAACGAAAAAAGTTCGTTTATCAAAAATAAAATAGCCGAATTGGAGTTGGCTGTGCTTGCAGCGAGAGATAAAGTTTCACTCGATGAATCCGTTTTCAAGCGAAATAAAAACGTGATAAACCATGGCGGAATTACAGAAGTTGATTTTGAACGGTCTGAGTTAGCTTATAAAAATTCAAAATTAGCGTATGAGGCAGCTCAAAAAAGACTGGAAGAACTTCGTGTACAACTTAAAAATGAGCAAGAGCGAAGTAAAATAAACTTGAGGCTCAGCCAAAAAAACCAAAGTGATTTTACTATAAAAAGTGCCTTTTCAGGAAAATTATTTGATGTGTTGGTTGATGTGGGCGACTTTATTACACCACAAACACCTTTAGCGGTTATCGGTAAAGCAGATTCTTTTTTTGTAGAGTTGGATGTCGATGAGAACGATATGGCTTTAGTAAAAATGAAGCAAGAGGTTTTGGTGACCATGGATAGTTATAAAGGAACTGTCTTTAAGGCTGTAGTGAGCAAGATTTATCCGATTATGGATGAACGTTCCCGAACATTTAAAATTGAGGCAGAATTTATCCAAACACCAAAAAAACTCTATCCGAATTTAACTGTCGAAACGAATATCATAATACAGACCAAAAAGCAGGCTATTACCATTCCAAAAAATTATCTGGTTGACAAAACCTATGTTTTGGTGGAAGGAAAAGAGAAACGAAAAATTAAAATTGGTCTTTCCGATTATGAGAAAGTGGAAATTCTGGAAGGATTGAAAGCAGGCGAAACCATTTATCTGCCGGAGTGATGAATTATAAACTAGTTCTGAATATTGCCTTACATTTGCTTCGTGCCCGGCTCAAACAAAGCGTGATTGCAGCTATTGGTGTGACATTTGGTATCACGATGTTTATTTCCCTGGTGAGTTTTATGAATGGTATGAATGATCTGCTGGATGGATTAATGCTCAACAGGACCCCTCATGTCCGTTTGTACAATGAAATAAAACCTGTCGAAAATCAGCCGGTCTCATTATCCGATGAATATAAAAAAAATACCAATTTTATTAATTCGATCAAACCGAAAGACAGAGGAAAAGCAATTTACAACAGTAAAACCATAATTGATGTGCTCCATAATGATAAAAGAGTGCTTGATGTGGCTCCTAAAGTTGTGACACCGGTTTTTTTTAATTCGGGAACCATAGAAATTTCAGGGGTTATTAATGGAATTGATATTGCAGCCGAAGAGTCGCTTTTCAAATTTAGTGATTATATACGGGAAGGAAAAATTACGGATTTAGAGCAAAATAACAGCGTCATCATTGGTTCCGGATTGGCTGCTAAAATGATGCTTGCTGTTGGAGATATGATTAGGGTTACCACGCCAAAAGGTAATTTAGCATTGCTTAAAATTGTAGGGATTTCACAAATAGGTTTAGCAGAAATAGACGATGTGATGACTACAACCTCAATAAGTACGGCACAGAAAATTTTGGGAGAGGCCACTAATTACATGACAGATATTCAGTTGAAGCTCCACGATATAAATCTAGCACCTGCTCTGGCAAAAGAATTTTGCTCAAAATTTGAATTGGATGCCATCGATTACCAAACAGCAAATGCACAGTTTGAAACCGGAACGACCATCCGAACTATAATTTCATATTCAGTGGGTGTTGTTTTGTTAATAGTGGCTGGTTTCGGAATCTATAATATATTGAACATGCTAATTTATGAGAAGATGGACAGCATTGCCATTTTGAAAGCGACGGGGTTTTCAGGTAGCGACGTAAAATGGATTTTCATTTTACTTTCTTTAATAATCGGAGTTACCGGCGGCATTTTAGGATTGATTTTTGGGTTTATATTTTCCAATATTATTGATTTGATTCCATTTGCTACAACTTCGTTACCTACGGTGGAAACTTATCCAATGAATTACAATCCGATGTTTTATGTTATCGGAATTACATTTGCCATATCAACAACATTCGTTGCCGGGTTATTTCCTGCGTTAAAAGCCGGTAAAATTGACCCTGTTGACATTATTAGAAGAAAATAGTCATGAGTAATAAAGTGTTGGAAACCATAGGACTGACAAAGTACTTTTACGATCCAGTGAAGTTTAAGGTTCTGGACAATATCAGCATGAGTATTGATCATGGTGAATTTGTCTCCATTGTGGGGAAATCCGGCTGTGGTAAATCAACACTTTTATATCTGCTTTCGACGATGGATACCGATTATGAAGGGAAAATACTTATCCATGAAGAAGATGTCACCAATAAAACAGATGTTGATTTGGCACGCATCCGTAATGAAAATATCGGTTTTGTGTTCCAGTTTCATTATTTGCTGTCGGAATACAATGCATTGAAGAATGTCATGCTACCGGGATATAAATTAGGTAAATTATCAGAAGAAGAGCTCGAAAATCGGGCTATGGAATACCTAAAAACTCTCGATATGCAGGATCAGGCTTTAAAAATGCCCAGTCAGCTGAGCGGAGGGCAAAAACAGCGTGTGGCTATAGCACGAGCACTTATCAATAATCCTTTAATTATTATGGGGGATGAACCAACAGGGAATCTCGATAAGAAAAACAGTGATATGGTTTTTGATATTTTTAAACAGTTAGCCCATGAGTGCAATCAAACCATTCTCGTTGTAACGCATGATAATGAATTTGCCTCAAGAACTAACCGTATGATTACAATGGAAGACGGGAAAATAATAATCTAATCCTTAATTACAAGATTATACTTTGTAAGCAATCCTTTTATACCTTCTGAAGAGAATATCGCTTTTTTAAGTTTGGTTTTTTCCGGATCAATTGTAAAATCGTAACTGGAGTAGAAATCGGTTTTTTCACAATTTGCGTCTGCAAAAACTGCCAAACGCAGATTGCAGTTGTCAAATAAAGCCTCTGATAAATCGGTTTTCATGAAGTCGACACTTACCATACTGCAATTGGTAAAACTGATTCGTTTCAGCTTTAAGGCATAAAACTGGGCGTAATCCAGCAAACAATTGTTAAAGTAAAATTCATGTAAAATTTGATCGGTCATTGCAAAATTCACAGAAGTAAAATTACAGTCATTAAAAACTGCGTTTCGCAATCCGACATGACCAACTTGTGCTTCTTTGAAGTTACAATGATAGAAGGTGCAGTCAATAAAAACGGTTCCTAAAAAATTGCAAAGCGTAAAATCGCAATGATTAAAAGTACAGTTTTCAAATTCCTTGAACTTTATTTCGTATTCAGCGAAGATGTTGTTTTTGTATTCTTTATCGAAAATAAAATCGGCATTCATTGTAGTGGGTTTGAATGCAAATATAAATTATTATTCAGCGGCAATGGTCTTCAATTTTTCAATATCCATGGGTTTACTGAGAAAATCTTTTACACAAGGATAACTTCTGGCTTTCATTTTGTCTTCCAATGCAATGGAAGAACTTGCAATATAGATTGTTGCATCTTTTTCAAAACTTTTTTCAATGTGTAATAATTGGTCAAGAAAATCCCAACCGTCCATTTCAGGCATTTCAATATCGAGGAGAATAATATCTGGGATGTCACCGGTATTTTCAAAATAAGATAAGGCTTCACTGCCGTTTACAAAAGATCTACTGTCTTCGAAAAGAGCGGTCTTTTCAATCAGTTTTTTTGTAACGAGCTGATAAATTGGGTCGTCGTCTATTATGTAAATTCTTTTTTGAAGCATTATTTGAAATAAATTTTGAAGGTGGTTCCTTCGTTTAGCTTACTTTCAACTTTAATTTTTCCTTTTAAGGCATCGACCTGGTTTTTTGTAATAAAAAGCCCGATACCACGTGATTCCGGATTGTTTGTAAATGTTTTGTACATTCCGAAGAGTTTGTTCCCGTTTTTATCTAAATCAATTCCTATGCCATTATCTTTGATTTCCACAACTCTGTAATTATCTTCAAGATAAGAATTTAATTCTATACTAGGATTTCTTTTGGGATGTTTGTATCGGATGGCGTTAGATAAAAAATTGAGTAAAACGCTTTCCAGATAAGCCGGATTGAATTTTACGGTTTGGTCATCGGTAATATTGTTTTCGATTTCGGCTTCGTTTTTAATAATCTGATTTCGAAGTACCTCTAATGTTCTATTAATAAATTTATTGAGGTTTAATTCCTCTATTACTGGTGTAATGTTGGTTTGGATGGATACTACTTCGTTCAGGTTGTCCATTGTTTCGTTCAAAGCCTCAGAAACGGATTTTAGCAGAACCAATAATTCTTTCTTTTCGTCTTCGTTATCACTCATTTCAATCAGATTGATCAACGACTGTATATTGCTGGTGTGCGAACGTAAATTATGCGAAACAATGTGCGAGAAGTTCAGTAAGCGTTTGTTTTGTTCGGTTACCAGTGTGAGTGAGTTGTTTAGGTCGATTTCGAATTGTTTGGATTTAGTAATGTCGATCAGGATTCCTCTGAATTTAATGGATTCTTCGCTTTCATGATAAATGCTTACGATGTCCCGCATCCAAACGATATTTCCTTTTTTGGCAATTATGCGGTATTCAGTGTCAAAAGCTTTTCTGGATTTTGCATTGTCGGTACTTTGTTTGATTACCCAATCCCGGTCATCCGGATGAATGATTTTTCTCCAGAAATATTTATCGACAAGCCATTCTTCCGGCGTATATCCCAAGATGTCTTCGGATTTTTTGCTTACGAAGGTAACGCCGGGTTCTACAGAGTTTCCTTCCCAAACAATGCCGTCAATACTGTTAATAAGATCTTTGATTTTCTTCTGTGATTCCAGAATCAGTTTTTCGGATTCTTTTCGTTGCGTAATGTCTTCTACAATAGTGATGTGATTGGTCGGATTGTTTCTATTTTCCCAGAGAGGCGTAACGGTGATGTTGACCCAAATGATTTTCCCGTTTTTGTCGAAATACCTTTTTTCCATGGAAAATTGATTGATTTCACCATTTTTGAGTCGTTGCATGTAGTCTAAGTCGGCTTGAAGATCTTCGGGATGTGTAATCTTCATAAAATCCATTGACTTTAATTCTTCTTTGTTGTATCCGATGAGTTCGCAAAATTTATCATTGGCATCAATGTAAGAACCGTCTTTGGAATTATTGTGTGTGATTCCTAAGCCGGCATGTTCAAAAATGGATTTGAAAAGGGATTCGCTTCTTGCTAATTTAAGAGTTTGTGCTTCGACCAGTTTCTGCAGTTCCGACGGTTTTTTTAGTAGTGTGGTTACAAAAAATCCACAAAGAAGGCTAAGTAAAAGTGCAATCGAAATAACCGGCATAAAGGCCCAAAAAAGTGCTGATTCATTTTTCGGAATGATATATAAATTCCAGCTGCCTTCCGGAATTTCAACTTTCTGATAATTTTTTTTTGAGAAATCACTCTTATCCTCAAGGAAGAATTCTTCTTTATGCGTAATGGGGCTTATCTTTGAAAATTGGAAATAATATTTATCGCTTTTGAAGGTTCCAATCCCTGTTGATTTGATAAATGTATCGAATTTTAGAATTACGGCAGAAAATCCCCAGAATCTTCCTTTTTTAAACACGGGCAAACGTCCTACAACTCCCATCCCGCCTTGTATCAATTCTCTTGGGCCAGAAAAATAAATGGATTTGGTCGCTATTGCTCTCAAGGCTGATTTTCTGTGTACTGGATGGTGAAGAATGTCGAAATTGATTGCTGCTTCGTTCCCTTTTAGCGGATAAGTGTATTTGATAACGCCTTTTGGAACCAGTTGCACCGCATCAACAGAAGTATAGTTGGCGACAAGTTGTTTTCCGACTTCTTCGAAGTTTTTCGGATTACCTGAATCGTCAATTGTTAATGCAAGTGTAATGGTAGTGGCATAGCTGCTTTTTAGGGTTTGCTCAATGTTTTGTTTGACTACATTTAATATGTAGGTCATATTACGCTGTTCGTTTTCCCGGATAGCCTCATATCGGAAATAAATAGCCAGATTTAAAATGGAGAAAAGCAGAGTAAAAACGAGTACTCCCGATATTTTTGGGCGAAGCAGAAACCATTTTATTAAAGCGGTTATTTCCTTTTCAAGACTCACTTCTTATCGTTTTAGAATATAAATATAGCTAAAATTCAGATAATTATTATTAAATTAGGGGTATAAATGAGGTAAGAGTATAATAAAAAAGCTCACCATTGGTGAGCTTTTTGTGACCTCGACTGGATTCAAACCAGTAACCTTCTGAGCCGTAATCAGATGCGCTATTCAGTTGCGCCACGAGGCCTTGTTTTTACGAGTGCAAATATAGGCATTATTGTATAATATGCAAATGAAATTTGATATAAATTAAAAAAAAAATGAGTTTGAAACACTACATACGTGATATTCAGGATTTTCCAAAAGTGGGGATTGTTTTTAAAGATATTACACCGCTATTGTCCAGTCCGGAGGGAACTAAAGAATGTTTGTCTTTGCTAATCAGTAGTTTAAATGGCAAAAAGATTGATAAAGTAGTAGGAGTGGAGAGCAGAGGCTTTTTCTTTGCAACGCTTTTGGCGCATGAATTAAATGTGGGGTTTGTTCCGGTTCGCAAACCAAAAAAATTGCCATTTACGACTATTTCAGCTTCTTATCAACTGGAATATGGTACCGATACTTTGGAAATGCACACCGACGCTATTAAAAAAGGGGACAGGATTTTAATTCATGATGACGTTCTGGCATCCGGAGGGACAGCAAAAGCCGTTTGTGAATTGGTAGAGAAATTAGGCGGGGAAATCGTTCAGTGTAATTTTCTTATTGAGCTGACGTCCTTAGGAGGAAGAAAAAAAATAGAGGGTAAAGAGATCTTTGCCGCGATAATTTACGATAAAGATGGTGGTCTTCCAGCGGCAGATAAGCATTCTTAACTCAAAGTCTTTTAAAATTTTCGATTTTATACAAAATTTACCCTTGTAGTGTTTTTATCTGTTTGCAGGCTGAAAAAGTTCTATAAGATTACCGGAAGGGTCAATCAGTAAGATTTGAGAACCACCTGGTCCGGTAATAATCTCGTTGCGGAAATGAAGTCCCTGTTCTTTAAGTTTAGCAACTTCTGCATTTAAATCTTCAACAACGAGCTCTATCCGGTTCCATCCACCGGGAAAGGGCAGTGTACCGTCAGGCATGGCTCTACCGGCTGAAATCGTTCTTCCGCTAAGCAATATTCGCAGGTTTCCTTTAACGACATCTGCGAATGCAGGAGCATTGTTTCTGATAAGAGAGAACCCAAGATATTTTATGTAGAAGTCTACGGATTTGTCAACATCCTCAACCATATACCTGACATTTACAAGGTTACTGTCTGTATGATTCATTTTGTTTTGTATTTTGTTTGCAAAAATTACAAACAGAACTATAAATTATCCTTTAAATCGCCTCTTTCTCCCTCAATCCATCGCTGCAGCATTACTCTTTCGGAAGGTGCCTGATGCGTTCCACCAGCCAGAATATCTAGAAAAATGTCCCAAAGATCTTTTTCCTCCCTAAATTCTTTCTTAAAAATTTCAAAGGCTTTCAGATAATCTTCTTCATATTTATCAGCATCCTCAAAACTGAAATTTTCCGGTATATGAGCCAGGAGAATTTGAGTTAGCCTGTGTATTTCTTCAGGCGTATATTTTTCCATCATCTGAAGTTCTATTTCACAAGCTTTAGCGTGAGAAACAATTAATGGTAAAATGGTATCTTCAAAATTGCATACGTCTTTTTTCCAATGCACATGTTCGCTTTTAGGAAGTATCTCGAATCCTAAATCTTCCTGACTTTTAATTGTTTTTTTCAGCTTGTTTAAATACAAATGAAACTGTTTCCATAATCCTGATGAATCGGATCTGTCATGGTTTTTAACTTTTTCTTTCGCAGAATTAAGAACATCATTTATACCATCCAAAGAACTATTCATTTCTTTTAAACCTTCCTTCCATCCTTCCTGTAATTTAGCAGAACTGTGGGCTTCGATTATCACTAAAGCATTTTTGTTCAACTCTTCCAGGTTTTTCTCTATTTGAAGCATTTGAGTATAATGCTTTTCCAAAGCGCTGTTAAAATTTCTTATTGACAGTAGGGCTCTGAGTTCTGAGTGATATGGTTCATTTTTCATGATTCCTCTGTTTTTTATTGTGTATTAACTTGTCTTCTTTGTACTATCAAATTTACAACGAAAAAATGATTTAAGAGTTCTGTTTTATCTATTATCTATAACGGTAATTACTTGTAAATGATTAAGTTGATATCTTTATAGATAAGGTTTTAAAAGACCTTTACTTCAATTTCCATTTCTCCGCAAGTTGGGCATTGAATCCTTCTCCCTCCAAAGGATTGGGTTCTCCTTTACCTGTAGTTATAAGGTTATAAAGGCTTTTTTTGATATAACCGGTCCAAGCATCAAAACAAATATCGTAGCATTCATATTCCGGGACTAATCCTTCGTGGGTGAACTGGACTTTTGTTTTATCCCCTTCACTTGTTATTTCAAAAATTAGCTTTGTATCAATCCATTCAGTTTTGTCTTTCGTGAAATTAAATTGATTGTCTAACACCTGATAAACTAATTTTTTATCAGGTACCATCTCTATGAGTTTTATTTTGCACAAATGAATGTCTTTATAGTGATAGAAAAATACTTCATTGAGTTGGTCTGTATTGCCTTCAATTTCTTCCGACCACCAAGCGCGGAAGTTTTTAATTGCGTTGAATGCCGTTGTCTGATTTTGGTCAACCCAAATAGTTGCCGAGTAATCTGATGTTGTCATTTTCTTTGTGATTTTTTATTATTTATCGATTCGTACTACTCCGGTTATGGAAACGCCATCTTCTATTGTTTTTATAATCATTTTTTGGTTTGTAACTCAAAAAAGTTATGTCGTAAAAACGGAACTTCGATTTCACCATTGAAAATTTCTGTATTGTTTAATTTTTTACTTGTTTATGCGGCAATACTAGTTTTGTTATCTCCAATATGTTAGTTTTTACTTTTTTTTACATACTCAATCATCCCAACGCTCTTGTAGTCACATAATACCGATAAGCGATAATTGCTTTTTGCCATTTCTTTGCTTTGGCTAAATCCAGTTGTTGTTTGGTAAAACTCGGTAAAATCAGTTTGTTTATTTTAGCTAAAACTTTGAACATAAGTGGTTTGTTTCTTACAAAGTTATGAAAAAAGTCAGACGTTTTAAGAACCTTTTTTGATCTGGACAGAAGAATAGGCGACTATATAATTTGTAAATGCAGAAATTAAAAATTGTTAAGGCAAATAGAATTTTGCGTAACTTTAAATTGTATAACAGCAACTTAAAACGGAATTCTCATGGCATCACAAAATCAATCAGAATGGGAAGAGATAAACAACAGTTTGTATAAAAGTTTTCTTTTCAAAGATTTCTCAGAGGCCTTTGGTTTTATGACCAGGGTTGCATTGGTAGCACAGCAACTTGATCATCATCCTACGTGGACTAATACTTGGAACAAAGTTGAAATTTGGCTGTCGACACATTCTGCAGGAAATGTTGTTACAGGCAAAGACCGCGAATTAGCTTCAAAAATTGATCGTTTGCTTTAAATAGAGGGAGGATGTTTAAAGTGTTTTTCGGTAATTTAAAACGGCCCAAAGATTAAAAAACAGCGCAAAACAGGATAGCGCAAAAAACTGTGTACCCAGATCGGAAAAACCGCTGCCTTTTAAATAAACCATACGCATTACCTGCATAAAATACTTCAAAGGGTTAAAAGTTGTAATTAATTGCGCCCATTCCGGCATACTTTGCACCGGAGTGAATAAGCCGCTCATCAGTATCAATATCAGCATAAAGAAGTACATTACAAACATAGCCTGTTGCATGGTATTGGAATAATTTGAAATTACAAGACCAAGCCCGGAAACTCCCAAAATATATATTGCGGCAAAAACATAAATAGTGCCTAAACTGCCTGCTGGAGATAAGCCGTAAACGATATAGGCTACAGCAAAAGCTATGGTAATGACCACAAAACCGATTATCCAATAAGGAAGCAATTTTGATAGTATAAAAATAAATTTAGGAATAGGGGTTACATTAATCTGTTCCATTGTTCCGGCTTCTTTTTCTCCAACAATATTAAGGGCGGGAAGAAAACCGCAAAGCATGGTTAAAAGCATGACCATCAGTGCCGGAACCATAAATATTTTATAGCTGAGATGGGTATTGAAACGGTTTTGGTTGACTATTTCCATAATTGGAACCCCTGATATAACTGTAGGTTGAATCCATTTCTCACGTATTTCAGATGAGAAATCAGTAATAATTCCTGAAAGGTAAGCACTGCCTAAACCTCCTTTGGTGCCATTGACAGAATTTGCAGAAATCAGAAGGCGGGCTGTTTGTTCACGGACTAAATTTTTCTCAAAATTGGAAGGAATTTCCAGAATGATATCGGATTTGTCTTTTTCTATAGCATCAAGTGCTTTTTTCGGATCAGTAGTAATCGATGTCAGCCTGAAATAACCGGAAGATATGATTTTTTGTACTAATTGATTTGAATAGCTGCTGTGGTCATTATCGATGATACAGAGATTTATATTCTTAATTTCAAAATTGGCAGCCATTGGAAATACCAGTAAGACCATCACTGGGAATAGCAGAATCATTCGAGGCAAAAATGAGTTTCGAATAATTTGTTTGAATTCCTTTTCTAATAAAAATCTAATCATAACTATTCCAGACGATTTTTAAAATTTTTTAAACTTACGGTCAGAATTACCGCAGCCATAAATCCAAGTATCATTATTTCTTTATAGATTGATGAAACGTCCGATCCTTTAATCATGATGTTTTTAACAGCGATTATATACCATTTTGCGGGGATGATATTCGATAGCCATTGTAACGCCTGAGGCATGTTTTCAACAGGAAATATCATTCCGGAAAGCAACATGATAGGCATCATAAAAATCATTCCGGAAACAAGCATGGCAGCCATTTGAGTCTGCGTGACTGTAGAAACCAATAGTCCCAAAGAGAGTGCTACAAAAATAAAAAGCATCGAAACAACCAGAAGCCAAAACAGACTCCCAGCCACGGGTACATCCAATACATAAACAGCCAGCAGCAATACAGTAGACAGATTAATGCAAGACAATAAAAAATAAGGTACCATCTTGGCAAGTATTATGTAAATAGGCTTAAGCGGTGAAACAAGCAATATTTCCATGGTTCCCATTTCTTTTTCCCGAACTATGGCAATGGAAGTCATCATAGCGCAAATCAGCATCAATATCAAACCTAAAACCCCTGGAACAAAATTGTAGGCACCTTTCATTTGAGGGTTATACAGCATTTTTGTTTCCGGTAAAATCTGAAACGGAATTTTCGTTCTTTGCATCAAATCCTGTTGATAATCCATGATTATGGCCCCGGCATAGTTCGTTAAAGTTGTAGCCGTATTTGGATCCGTTGCATCGGCAATAAGTTGTACCTGAGCTTTGCCTGAATGCAATAGGTTTTGGTCGAAATTTTCATCAAAGACAACTGCTAAGCCGACCTTGTTTTTACGAAATTCATGTTCGATTTCTGTCGGGTTGTTAAGATATCGAATCACATCAAAATACTTACTGGAATTTATCCGGTCAGTCATTTTTTTTGTGGAAATGCTTTTTGAAGGATCATAAACGGCTACCTGAGAATTTTTGACTTCAGTGGTAACGGCAAATCCAAAAAGGATCATCTGTATGACAGGCATGGCCAAAAGGAGCATCATTGTTCGCAGGTCACGAAAAATATGCAAGAATTCCTTTTTTACAAACGAGCCAAACTGTTTCATTTTAATCTGATTTTCGGTTTGCTTTTCTTGCCAGTTGCTGAAATACTTCATCCATATTGGTTGCCCCAAATTTCAGTTTCAGGTTTTTGGGCGTATCCAATGCTTCAATCCTGCCGTCAACCATGATGGAAACACGGTTGCAGTATTCAGCTTCATCCATATAATGAGTAGTCACAAAGACCGTAATCCCTCGTGAGGAGGCTTCATATATAAGCTCCCAAAATTGCCTGCGCGTAAACGGATCGACTCCTCCGGTCGGTTCATCCAGAAATACAATTTTCGGGTTGTGAAAAATAGAAACCGAAAAGGCCAATTTTTGTTTCCACCCGAGCGGAAGATCTTTAACTAAAGTGTTCCTTTCAGATTCAAAGTTTAACTTGTTCAGCAATTCATCTGTTTTTGAACTGATTTCTTTATCCTTCATCCCATAAATCCCTGCAAATAGCCTTATGTTTTCCCAAACTTTGAGATCGTTGTAGAGCGAAAACTTCTGGCTCATATACCCAATATTCTTTTTAATTTGTTCAGGATCTTTACGAATGTCAAAACCAGCTACATTCCCATTACCGTCAGTTGGGGTGCTCAAACCGCAGAGCATGCGTATGGCTGTAGTTTTTCCAGCTCCATTGGCTCCCAGAAAACCAAAGATTTCACCTTGATCTACCTCAAAAGTAATGTGGTCAACAGCAGTAAAATGACCAAAACGTTTAACCAGATTATTTACTTCAATAGCTTTCATTCCTGTTGTTGGATTTGTGTTTTTTCGAAACCTAAATTCATATAACAATCTTCAATACTTGCCTGGGTTTGATGTATATTGATTTCCGTATGTCCTTTCTCAGTCAAAAAAGTTTCTAATTTTTCTTTTGAAAATCCTTCTGTATCGAAGGTGACATGATGAGTATCTCCAAATGCGAAGCAGGTTTTAACATTGGGATAGTGGCGTAAATCAATCAGTAATTGATACATGTCTTTACTCTGAACCGACCACAGAATTTTATCAAACTGACTTACCATATTTTTGGGTGAATCTATTTTTAATATTTTCCCATCCGTAATTAAAGCAATGCGATCACACAGATTGGCTTCATCCATATAAGGAGTGGAAACCAAAATGGTTATTCCCTGTTGCTTCAGATTCTTAAGCATGCCCCAAAATTCTTTTCGGGAAACCGGGTCGACACCTGTTGTAGGTTCATCAAGGAACAAGACAGAGGGCTTATGAATCAAAGCACAGCACAAAGCCAGTTTCTGCTTCATTCCTCCTGAAAGCGCGCCGGCTTTACGCGTTTTAAAGGGTTCAATCTGTTGGTAAATATCTTTTATCAGTTCATAATTTTCTTCAATGGTGGTTTTAAAAACGGTGGCAAAAAAAGTAAGGTTTTCTTCCACAGTCAAGTCCTGGTACAGTGAAAATCTGCCGGGCATATATCCAACTCTTTGCCTTATTGCTTTGAAATCATTTACCACATCAAACCCGTCGACGAATGCATTTCCGGAATCGGGTATTAAAAGCGTGGTAAGTATTCGGAATATAGTTGTTTTGCCAGCCCCGTCCGGACCGATTAACCCAAATATTTCGCCTTTTTCTACCTGAAAAGAGACATCATTTACAGCCACCATTTTTCCATTGCCATACGATTTGGTTATCTGGTTGACCTGAATTGGAAAATTATAGCCTTGACTGTCCATTAGAAGATTTTTTTAAAAAACAACTGTTCCGTACATGCCTATTTTTAAAAGTCCGTCATTCTTTACCCTTATTTTTACTGCGTAAACCAGATTGGCCCTTTCATCTTTGGTCTGTATGGATTTTGGCGTAAACTCTGCTTTATTGTTTATCCATTCTACGGTACCTTCATAGGCCTTTGATTTACCGTCTTCGGTATCAACGTTCACCTTAACTTTATCGCCGATTTTAATTTTAGCAAATTGTGAAGCGGTAATGTAGGCTCTCAATTTGATAGTGGATAAATCGGCTATTTTATAAATCGGTTTGCCAATAGAAGCTATTTCATAAACATTGGCATATTTGGTTAAAACCGTACCTTCAATAGGATTGATGATATTGCATTTTTTCAGCTGATCTTCCAGTTGTGCCATTTGAATTTGAACTGTCCCGCTTTGTTCATTTAGGTTGTCAGTGGTAGTAGTCAGTTGGCTCCTTAATGCTTCTTTTTTAGATTGCAGTACAGCAATTCTGGAATTGGCATCATCCAATTGTTTTTGGGAAGCAACTCCGCCTTTTACCAGATTTTCGATTCGTTTTTTGTCATTAACCGCATTTTCAATTTCTCTTTGCAAAGCTTCAATTTGGATATTAATATTAGGACGGCCTGATAAAATAACTTTTCCACTTTGTTTTAACTGCATTTTTGATAAATACAGTTGGGTACTGTCTATGTAGCCAACTTTTTGTCCATTTTTCAGTATGTCGCCTTCATCAAAATTCAGCGCAAGGATTTTTCCGTTAGCTTCTGAAGAAACAATGGTTTCCGTCGCTTCAAAAGTTCCCGAAGCCTCATTGGTGTTTTCCTTCTCTCCGCACGAGGAAAGAATAATGCAAAAAGCTGCAATAGTTATTTTGTAAAAATTGGCATCCATTTTTGTATCGTTAAAATTAGTTACCATTAATCGTTTTATAATTGTAAATACTCATCAACAACTGTACTTTATGCAAAGCCTGATTCCCGGCTGCTTCGTTTTCTTTGTTCATGGCAGTTATCAGATCATTCATACTGCACATTCCATTATCGTACATTAACTGATATGATTTTTTGATGTTTCCTTTCAGTTTAATGATTTCTTCATCTTTGGCAATAATCGCTTTTTGTTTTTCGATATCACTGTTGGTGTGGGTCAGTTGCAATTTATTGTTGAACAAAAAGGTGTCTTGTTGGTTCTTGATTTTGTCTATTTCGATTTTATCGAGATTCTTATTGTTGGAATTTTTGTAGATGCCAGAGGTATTCCAAGACAAGCTCAGACCGGCTAAGGCAAATCCGTTGAACTTTGACGGACCGAAATTTATCCCGGGTTCTATCAAAACCCCAGCACCCAATAAACCAATTTTTGGCATTAAGGAAACCTGGTTTAAAGCCGAACGCGATTCAATAAGTTTAAGCTGATTGGAATACAGGCTTAATTCCGGTCTTTGGTTGGAAAGATTCTCTGCGGGTTCCACCATTGAGGGTTTTTCGAGCTTTACATTTTCATCGAGCTGTTCGCCTAGGAGATAAGACAACATTTGAACATAACCTTTGCGGGTATAATCGAATTCAATTTTCTTTTGTTCCAGATTGAGCAATTCGGCATTGACTTCATCTACATCGGATGAGTAAGCCAGTCCGTTTTCTTTTGAGAGTCTGACTTTGTTCAATCTCAATTTCAAATCGTTGTACAAAATGTCCAATTGTTTGGTTTGCTCGTCAATAACTAAAATTCCAAAATAGATTTGATTAACACGCTCCCGTATGGAATATAGGGAAACATCGACAGCTGATTTTTCTACTTCTGTTGAGGTTTTCGCAATATCTTTTTGAACTTTGGTTGCACCACCGTCCCATAGGGTTTGATTGATTTGCGCAATTCCGATAAATTGAGCTTTGTTTTGTTCAGAAGGAACTTGTCCGGGTATTGAAAATTCAGGAAGTCCGCTAAAGATAAAACCTCCGATTCCGGTAATGCTTACTTGAGGCAGATAGGCTTTATTCGCATTGGAAACAGTATATTCTGATGATTTAGAAATTAAATCGTATTGTTTGATTAACGGATAATTGGCTTTTGCTTTTTCCTGACAGCCGTCAATGGTTATTTGTCCGTTTGCGGTACAAAAAACGAAAAACAGAAACAATAGTAACCTTTTTTCCATGCTGGTTTAAATTTGATTTCCATTTGCAATCCGTCGATAGGCTTAAATCATTGGTTTATCCTAAATAAATAGCAGACTTAAGATTTGTCTTATAAAGTTACTGAATTTTCTTGATTACTTATTTTTCTTCAGGTATTTTGTTGTAAATCAGTAAAATAAAACGTCTATCTATGGAAAAGTTAACCCGTAAAGAGAGAATATGCCATGCTGCTATTAATATAAAAAAGACCGTTATGAAAGCGATCGGATACTCAGTCGCAAAAAAACAATCAACAATAGATAAAAAGAATAATGATAATCCATAATGAAATGATATAGTTGTAATTTTGTATTCTTTCTATTACTATAATTTCAATGAAAATACTATATACCTATATTAAGCAACACAAGCTGCTTTTGTTTTTCGCCCTGTTGTTAGCTGCCATTAATCAATGTTTTTCTTTATACGACTCTATCATTATTGGTAAGTTATTAAATCAATGTGGAGTGGGAGTGGATACTTTTAACAACAATCAGCCGGCCTTTATCAAGGCAGTTCTGGGCTGGCTGACCCTATCGCTCGGTGCCGCTATGATGTCTCGAATTGCTAAGAATTTCCAGGATTATTATACCAATATCATCATCCAGCGTACTGGTGCCCATATGTATACTGACGGGATCCAAAAAGCGTTGCAGTTGCCATATCAGGATTTTGAAGATCAACGTAGTGGAGAAACCCTTGGTAAACTCCAAAAGGTAAAAACCGATTGCGAGAAGTTTATCACCCTGTCTATCTCCATGGTGTTTCAAACGATTATCGGGATAATTTTTATCGTACTCTACGCTGTCAATATCCATTGGTTGTTAGGGCCTATCTTCTTAGCAACCGTTCCGGTGATCGCCTTTATCAGTTCTTTTCTGGGAAAAAAAATAAAAACCGTTTCACGTCAGATATTAGGTGAAACAACCGCCTTGGCTGGTGCTACGACTGAATCATTGCGCAATATTGAACTTGTAAAAAGTTTAGGGCTTACACAGCAGGAAGTCAACCGACTCAATGCAACAACTGTCAAAATATTGGGCCTTGAATTAAAGAAAGTACGTTTCATCCGTTCTCTGAGTTTTATTCAGGGCACTACCGTACATTTTATGAGAACCACTTTGGTCTTTGCATTGTACATGTTTATTTTTCAGGGTGTCATCAAGCCGGGCGATTTGATTACGTTGATGTTTTTCTCTTTCTTTTTGTTCAACCCGCTGCAGGAATTAGGAAATGTGATTGCTGTCTATAACGAGACCAAAGCCTCTATGGATAATTTCAGTGGTTTGATGAATGCCAAAAGCGAAGAGACACCTTTGCAACCGAAAACAATCGGTTCTATTACACAATTGAAATTCTCTAATATTTCATTCAAACACCAAACCGCTTCCACTTATGCGGTAAAAGATATTTCTTTTGAAGCCAAGGCAGGGGAGACCATCGCCTTTGTTGGGCCATCGGGAAGTGGTAAAACCACTTTGGTTAAGATGCTGGTGGGATTGTACACACCTGAGCAGGGTACTATTTATTACAATGGGACTAACGCCACAGCCATCGACCTTACCGAATTACGACAGCAGTTAGGTTTTGTGACTCAAGATGCACAACTGTTTTCGGGGACGATCAAGGATAATTTATTGTTTGTAAAACCCACAGCTACAGATGAGGAACTAAATGATGTGTTGCAAAAAGCAGCCTGTCAAAATTTGCTCGAGCGTGCCGAGAACGGTATCAACACCACCATTGGCGAAGGCGGTATTAAAGTTTCGGGTGGTGAAAAACAACGTTTGTCCATAGCCCGTGCCTTGTTGCGAAATCCGAGGTTGTTGTTATTCGATGAAGCTACTTCGGCTTTGGATTCGATTACCGAGGAAGAGATAACGAAAACTATCCGTAGCATCTCTTCAAAACAAGACCAGATTACGGTACTGATTGCCCATCGTTTGTCTACCATCATGCATGCAGATAAGATATTTGTTTTAGAACAAGGTAAAATCATTGAGCAGGGCAAACACCTCGATTTATTGGAGGAAAAAGGCTTGTACTATGCCATGTGGAGACAGCAAATCGGGGAAAGAGCACATCATCAGGGAGCAACTGTGTAAAAGTATTTAATTGCTCAGTAAAGCTTCCCTCGGTAGTTTAAATAAAAAAAGACCGTCATAAACATGACGGTCTTTTTAGTTTTGATTTTTTCCGCTGCGCTCCAATTAATTAATTTTCTTAATATCAAATGCCTCGGGTGATGATGATTGATGATTACTGTTGTAAAGTTTATTTTTTGTTTTTCAAGGCTTCTTGTTTTGCTTTTCAGCTTGCTCCAAAGCTTTTTCTCTTTCCTCTAAAGCTTTCTCCCTTGCTTTTAAGGCTTCTTCACGCTCTTTCATGGCTTCTCTTCTTGCTTCCATGCCTTGTTTTCTTGCTTCCATGGCTTCTTTTTTAGCCTTTTCGATTTCAGGACGCATACGTTTCATTTCAGCTTTTACTTCGTCGTTTATTTTTTTGAAGTCTATGGTTTCAACCGTTCTTGTAGTCTTTCCGTCTTCGCCTTTGGTAACGATAACGATCTTTTTGTCGCCGTCATTAATCACTTCAACTCTTTGATCGTGTGCCATGAATTTGTGGCCTTTCGGTCCTTTATGTCCTTTCGGGCCCTTGGTATCATAAACATATACATTGTCTAAGTCTTCCATATTCATGTCGCCTAAAATTTCTTCGGTTACTTTTTCGCCGTCAACCCAAACTTCTTTTTTATTACCGTTTTGCTTTACAGCAACAGTTTTTTTCATCATTTTAGGCGCTTTTGGCGCTCCTGGTGCATCGGGAGCTTCTGGTAAACCTGGTACTGCTGGCGCATCTGGAGCTGCAGGGGCATCCGGAGGTAGCGGAGGATCAATTCCCAATGCATCTGCCCAATCAAAATGATTGTCATCGTCGCCTTCAATAATTACCTGAATATCTTCTCCGTCTTCACTGATATGTTTGATTCGTTTCACTTGTACCAAATCAGATTTTTGTTTTCTGAAAAAATCTTTTGTTCCGATTCCGAAAAATTTATCGCCACCAAATTCTTTTACGATTTGTATAGGTTGGATTGGTGTCTTGCTGTTGTATTGAGAATCGGCAGAATTACCTTCATTGTCTTTTACTTTGATTTTAAGTCCGGTAATTTCACCACTGGAGTTTCTTTTGATTTTGGATACTTTTAAGGTGATGGCAAAATCTTTTTTCAGCATTTCAGCATCTTTTTTGATTTCGGCATCCGTGGTGTTTTTGTCAATTACCACAGAAACAACTTTTTTGGATTCCTGACTTTTTTCTGCCACCGGATTAGTTTTTTCCTGAGCCAAAACACGTGTTTGGAATTGGAACATAAAGAAAGCTAAGAGCGGCAATACAACTAGATACTTCCAGGAATTCTTCTTGTCTGATTGATTTTTGTTTAACATGACAATTCGTTTTTTGATTAATGATTGATAAAATGGATTGGTGATTGCAATGCATTGCGACTGCATTGTTACTTTTAATAGGGTTTTCTGATAACTTTTAACGTCTTCTATTTTTTTGGTTGCTTCGGCATCGGCGATAAACTCAAGGTTTTGTGCTATAGCTTTTTTGTAGAGCCAAACTATCGGATTGAACCAGAAAGCAATACAAAAGATCTGAGCCAAAAGCATATCTAAAGAATGTCTCTGGGCACTGTGTACTTTTTCGTGGTGCAGAATGTTCTCGAGTTCTTCTTCTTTCAATACGGCCGAATTATAAACGATATAGTTAAAGAATGAAAAAGGTGATTGGACTTTTTCAGTATCAATTAAATAGAATTCGCTTTTTTTGATGGCTTTCGGTTTCTCGATAATCTGTTTTATAGCGAAACAATCGATAGCGAATTTTACAAGAAAAACCAAAATCCCGATTCCATAAACAGTGGCCAAAACCAAAGACCAGTCAATTTCAAAGGTCGGATCCTGTACCGGAACGTAATTTACCGGAAGCGCAAGCGTACTATAATCATAAACAGGAGCAGGATCTACCCAAACTATTTTGGTATACGTCACAAACGGCAAACCTAATGAAGTAATCAACCCTGCCAGTAAAAACCAACGGTTCGAATTGAAAAATGTTTCTTTTCGAAGGAAAACAAAGTAAGCGAGATAGAAAATTACCATCAGTGCGCTCACTTTCAGCAGATAAATTCCCAAAGCTTCCATAGGCTTTATTTTTTCTTTTCGATCATTTCTAATATTTCGCGTAATTCTTTGGCACTGATTTTCTCTTCCTTGGCAAAAAAGGAAACCATACTTTTATAGGAGTTATTGAAATAATTTTCAATAGCAGTGTTCATAAAACCTTTACGGTAGTCTTCTTTTGTTACGATAGGGAAGTATTGGTGCGTATTTCCAAAGGCATTGTGCGAAACATATCCTTTCTCTTCCAGATTCCGGATAATCGTAGACAAAGTGTTGTAATGCGGCTGATCTTCTTTTATTTCTGCCATAACTTCTTTCACAAAGGCTTTTTCCAGCTTCCATAAAATGTGCATTACTTCTTCTTCTTTGTTGGTTAACTTTTGCATGATTGATGTTTTTAAATGGGCGTTCCCACAAGGGTCGGACTATCGGCTTTATCTTTTTATTTGGACATTGAGGCTCTCGAAATGCCCAAATAAAGAGGATATCGCCTTAAACGTAGTTCACTGAACTCCTATTAAAATAAAAGTTAAGTGAAGTAATCCCTAACGCTAATTAGCTGCGTAGATTTTTACCGGACAGCCACGGGCTGTCCTCCTCTTAATCTCAAATCTAACGCAAAATGTGCTTGCTAACTCTCAAGCACATAACAAACGTACAACTATATTTTTAGTTACACAACTATTTTTGTAGTTAATGAACTAATTTTATAGTTTTGTTAACAAATTTGGGAATTGTAAAAATAATAAAAATGCTGAGTACTAAAGTGTTAATTAACTTCTGAGAGGAGTGATACTTTAATTTATTTAGATGAGGTAACTGTCCTGTAATAAAAAATCCCGACGAATCGGGATTTCATAGATAGGACTTATTTGGCAGGCCTACCAAAAAAAAGTGATAGTTAAGTTATCGTTTAGTGGTGGTTATTCTTTAAGTAATTTTCTTGTCAGCGTTTTGTTGTCAGTCGTTTCAATGCTGATTGTATATAAACCTCTTGACCAGTTTTGAGTTGGTATGTTTAATTCCATTGAATCTACAAAGTCCTTCGTAAGAACATTTTGACCTAACATATTATAAACCGCAATAGTTTTGATTGTTGAAGCTGCTTTAATGTTAAAGTAACTGCTGGCAGGGTTTGGATATAGTAGTACAGCATTTTCCGCATCTTCAAAATCATTAACTCCAAGTGTCGGAAATACAAATTTCTGGGCATAAATTCTATTCTGTCCGCTGACCTTTGGTTCTGTGAAAACCACAACAGCCTCACTGTTGTTCACAGGTTTTGTTAAAGTTATATATCCTTTAGTAGCACTAAAAGTTGCTACAGGAAGGGATTGTTCCGGCCATGTAAAATCTCCATTAGAATTCAAAAGAACTGCTTTAACAGCCAATGGAGTCGTTCCACTGGCAAAGCCTTCCGTAATTAAAAAAAACGGGTTGTCATTAATTAATTGAAGTTTTCCGGCATGGCATCTGTAATTATTATCTACCGGAAAAACCTGTTTAGCATTATCAGTAAATTGTCTGGCCCCTGTAATTTTATCAAATTTTTGTATGTATTCTCCTCTAAGGTCTTGGGAAGAAGGAGTGTAGTTTGACATGGCCCAAACATATTGCGAACCCGGAGCAAAGGCAATTTGAGCATCGGTTTCGTACATCGTTGCATTGGTGTCAAAATCAACTCCATTAATGCCCCAAGGTATGGCACCGTCGGGATTGATTCTTTGCATAAATGAATCTGATCGCGTTCCTGTTTTTCCGGAATATCCATAATAAACCACATCCCCGTCCTGAACACCTCCGTAGCTTGGATTATTAAAATTAGTTCCTTTATCTGCTAATCGCGTTGGTGCTGCCCATTGGGCCAGTCCATCAGTATTGAATTTTTGCGCGAAAAGAAAACTGTTTGTACCAGTAGTTATTTTATGAAATACCAACATAACTTGTTGGTTTGATAATTCAAAAAAACTTGCCGGTGCCGTTCTGGAGGCAGGGATATCAGAAAGAACATCCACCGGTGAAGCCCAAACAGGAACTCCTGCAGCCGTATATTTTTGTAATTTTGCGGGACCACCTGCACTATTCATATAACTGATCAACACATTCCCATTCTCATTAATATTCTCCAAAGGAAGTATCGTCGGCTGATATCCGTTTCCTACGCTTATTCCGTTGGGTCCCCATAACATGTTTCCTTCTTGGTTTATTTTGTAGGCGAAAATTGGCGGATTAGATGGAGTTGATGTACCTCCGACCGACACATATAGGTTGTTTTTTGAATCGCCCGCTACACCACTAGTAATTGTGAAAGTGCTCATTGGTACGGTATTGCTTATCAGCATTCCTTCTGGTCCGAATTTGCGAACACCGTTAACGTCCAATAACTGTACTCTCAATTCAAAATTGCCTCCTGTAGTTACTTGTTTCCAAAATACAACATATGTACTTCCGTTTGGACATTTAACAACATACTGATCAAAGTTGATCACATCTGCCACCAATGTGTTTACCGCTGTATCTGTGGTCCACTGAGCATTTCCCGATAGGAAAGAAACTAAAAAAAGTAAAAGAAAAGTAATTTTTTTCATAGCATTAATAATTTAAGTTTGAAAAAATATAATCGTCATAGTTTTTTGATTCTAATTCAGATATCACCCTGAATTATTTTTTTTGGTTATTCCAAAATTATTTAATCACTATGTCCGATACTATTTTTTAGGCCTTTATAAACTACTCAAGCTGTTTATTTTTACACTTATTTACCACTCATTTTTTTGTAAATACCTGATTTTAAAGAGTTTTTTGAATTTATTTTGAATGATGATTTTGAGAGAGGAGTGTGGACGCTTTGTGGTATTTTTAATTTAAATTAACTAAATAGGTAACCAAATCGAGGTTTGTATTGGTTAAGTTCAGTTTTTTTCTCAGTCTCGTTCTCGCATTTTCCAACGATTTTATCGACTGCCCGGTAATCTGAGCTATCTCTTTGGTGGTTAAGTTAAGTTTTAATAAGGCGCAAAGTCTTTTATCACGATAGGTTAATTCCGGATGTTTATCGCTGAGGGTGTTGTAAAACGATTCGTTGACATTCCCGTAATGAAGTTCGAATTCTTCCCAAAGACTGTCATTGTCTCTTTTGCCCAATTGTTTAATAATCATGTCAATCGTCTGCATTGTTTCTTTTTTTGGGGACTGTAATTTCAGTTCTTTTAAATCATCTATGATTTGTTCAATGATTTCCGCCCGCTGAATTTCCATCATGGAATTGGTTATCAGTTCTTTATTTTTTAGTTCAAGATTGGCGTCCAACTCGTTTTTTTTGGCCTCGAACAGATCTTTTTCCAATTGTGCATTAGTGAGCCTGTTTCTGTATTTGATCAATAAAATAAAGAGTATCATCATCACCATGATGAGGCTTAATCCTATTATATAGTATTTGAAATTCTCTTTGCTTTCTTTTAATAATCGTAGCTCTTCATTTTCTTTATGTTCCTGCTCGAGTTTCAGTTTTTCAACATTCATGGCTTTGCTTTCAATATTCAGACTGTCCCTTATCTGATCATACGTTTCAAAATAAGTGGCTGCATTTTTATAATCGCCTTTCAAGAGGTAGGATTTGTAAATATTGATTAAAGCATTCTTATATTCAAAACTGTATTTTTCATTTTCCAGCAACGCTGCTGCCTTTTGGGCATAGGAAAGTGCTGCATCAGGTTGTTTTTTCAACAAATACATCTTCGAAATCGAATTGTATATCCAGGCTTTGTTTTTGTCTGTCGCATTATTTTCGGCAATTGCAATGGATTTGTCGAAGTAACTTTTGGCTTCCTCGAAATTATTTAAACGAGTATAACAAATACCGAGGTTGTTGTATAAAATGCTGTTTAATTTTTCGTCGTGAATTTTCTGACTGAGTAACAAGGATTTCTTAAAATTAACCATGGCACTGTCCAGTATGTCATTGCTCATGTAAAGCGTACCTATATTGTTAAAGGCTTTTGCTGTAAAAGTGGTGTTCTTTTTTTCACGATAGTGTTTCAGTAAATTATTGAAATAGTGTAATGCTTTTTGTTTATTATTCAGTCGGGCATAAATGATGGCCAAAGAATTTTCCAGATGGTATCTTTTTTCACCAACATTGTTTTCCCTGTAGTATTCATAGGCCTTCAGATAATAAGTTAAAGCAATGTCGAAAGCATCTTTCTCGTTGTAGATGTCTCCAATTTTGGTGTTGATATCGGCCGTAACTTGATCTGAGTCTATTTTTTTTACGAGCTTTTCAGAATATTCAATATAATGTAGCGATCTTTTCCAGTCGGAACTTTTTAACTCATGTGCAATTTTTAGAGCAATAGTTGCTTTATCCTTATCGGAAAGGTTCATCGTTAAACTGTCAACCAGCTTACTGATGTCGCTTTGAGAGAAGGCAAATTGACTTAATAAGAGAAGGAATAGCAGCGCCTTATGCATATAGAAACAGATGGTTAAAATAAATGTAACCTCTAAATTACAGTTTTCCTACAGAAAAAAAGACAATATTCTGTTATCCAACAAAAAAATCAGATTTAGTCATTTAGTATTCTTCGCAGCCAAAGACAGCAAACTAGTGCTGCAATGCCACAACTTCCCATGAAGAACCAGTTTACCGAATAACCAAATCGGGAAATGATCTCCATTCCGGTTTTGGAGCTCATAATGTGAGCTAAACTGAAACTCATCGTATAAAGTGCCATATAACGTCCTTCATGTCCTTTAGGAGCCCGGCTCATTGCAAAGGAATTGGAAAACGGGAAGGCAAACATTTCACCAAAAGTAACAAACAGCATGCTTACGATTAAAATACCTGCCCAAAGATTGATAAGGAGTAGATAGTAGCTGATGGCCATAAATAAAGCGCCAAAGAGAATGATTTTTACTTTATCAACTTTTTTACGCTCAAAGTAGGAGACAATCGGCATCTCGAAAAAGAAAACCATGAGGCCATTAAACGACATCAGCAATCCTGTTTGGAATTCAGTCATTGCAAATTGTTCATGATGATAAAGCGGGAGTGTGGTAAATAACTGGAAGAAAACCATGGCCGTAAGAAAGCTGATGAATAGGAATATCCAAAATGGCCTGTCCTTAAAAACGGATTTCTGTTGTGCATTTTCAAATTGGTCAAGATGTACTTGTTCTTTCTTTTTCTCTTTTACCAACAAAGCAAATATCAATATTGAAACAATGCAACTTGTACCATCTACCCAAAATAACCCTTTATATCCGATGCCCATGATAATCAATCCACCCAATGCCGGACCGGCAGCGAAACCAAGATTTACAGCTAAACGGACTAAGGTCAAAGCGCGGGTTCTGTTTTCAGGTTTGGCATAGGCTCCAAGTGAAACAAACATGGCCGGTCGGAACATATCGGCAATAATCATAATCGAAAACATACTTATACAGAGTCCGACAAAACTGGTGATGAACTGGATAACAAAAAACAATAGGCCACTTGTGAATAGACTGAAGATCATAATTTTATAGAAGCCTATTTTATCGGATAGTTTACCTCCTAACCACGATCCAATCATCGACCCTAACCCAAAACAAACCATAATCCATCCGACCTGACTGTAAGAAAAATGTAAATCTTCTTTCAGGTATTTGGATAAGAACGGCAATACCATTGTGCCGGCTCTGTTGATAAAAGTAATGAGCGTAAGGATCCAGATTTCCCGTGAAAACCCTCTGAAGTTGTTAATGTATCTTGAAAAAACTTGTAGGAACATACTTAAATTATGAAATACAAATCTATAATCTTATTGCCCGATTCACTGTTAAATGAATGTGAATTTTTAAAATGTAATTTTTGAGTACTTTTGTGAAAAATCTAAAAAAATGAAAAAGCTTCTTTTTATCGTTTTATTTCCGATGGTTGTTTCGGCACAATGCAGTGAAGAAACTGCTAAGGCTTATCAGTTGCAACTCAATAAAGAATATGCCGATGAAAAGGAAAGTCCTCTCAAAAAATCGGATTTAGAGCATTTCAAATCACTCGATTTTTATCCGGTTGATATGAGTTTTTGTGTGGAAGCTAAATTAGTGAAAACACCTAATGAAAAGCCATTTGCAATGAAAACTACAGGAAGCAGAACACCATTGTATGTTAAATACGGTGAATTACATTTTGTATTGAAAGGAAAAGAATGTAAACTGAATGTCTACCAAAGTATCGATTTGTCAAAACAGGAAAAGTTTAAAAACTATTTGTTCCTTCCGTTTACTGATTTAACGAGTGGGGTAGAAAGTTATGGTGGTGGACGTTATATCGATTTGGAAGCTTCGGATAGTTCTGCAATAACTTTGGATTTTAACAAAGCATACAATCCGTATTGTGCCTATAACGAAGGGTATTCATGCCCGATTCCTCCAAAAGAAAACGATATCTTGGTGGAAGTACGTGCCGGTGTGATGAAGTTTCATGATTAGTTTATCATAATGAAATTTAATATCCATACGCATAAAAGTACCAATCAGGAAAATGTTCTGGAAATTGTTAATCAGTATCCATATGAATTTGATGATACGGTTCAATATTTTTCCATAGGTATCCATCCATGGTATATTGATGTGGATAAAACCGATGAATTTCTGCAAATTATTGAAAACAAACTCCAACAGCAAAATTGCCTTGCCTTAGGTGAGTGCGGATTGGATAAACGAATTGAAACATCTCTGGAAATTCAGACAGCCGTTTTCGAAAAACAATTAGCATTGGCTGTAAAATACCAAAAACCTGTAATTTTGCACTGCGTTTCCGCCTATCAGGAAGTGATTGAAATTAAAAAACGATTCAAAATCGAAGTACCGATGATTATTCATGGATTTTCTAAAAACTGGCAGGTAGCCAAATCCCTTTTGGATAACGGTTTTTATTTGTCATTTGGAAAATACCTGCTTCGGAACCCGGAACTGGCATCTGTTTTTGAGCAGGTTCCGAACGACCGTTTTTTCCTGGAAACCGATACGATTGAAGAAAGCATCTCAGATGTGTATGATAAAGCTGCATTCATCAAAAAAATGAATGTGGAACAAATTATCGAAGATAATTTTAAGTTAGTTTTTAACCCGTAATGAAGACCGGTTTTTCGACCGGAATCACATTACACAAAATGTTGTAAAATGGCAGAATGGACAGAAAGAGCCGAATTATTATTTAAAAAAGAAGGATTAGAAAAATTAAGAAATTCCAATGTATTGGTAGTAGGAATGGGAGGAGTTGGTTCCTTCGCGGCCGAATTTATTGCCCGAGCAGGTGTTGGAAAAATGACTATTGTTGATGGCGATACAGTTGATATTACCAACGTGAACCGTCAGTTACCGGCACTACATTCTACAGTAGGACAGCCAAAGGTTAAAATTGTAGGTGACCGATTAATGGATATCAACCCGGAATTACAATTAACCCGAATTCAAGAGTTTTTATCACCGGAAAGAGCTTTCGAATTGGTCTCTCCGGAATTCGATTATGTTTTGGATTGCATCGATAGTATCACACCGAAATTGAATCTGATATTAGCGGCTAAACGCAAAAGGGTTCGTGTTATCAGTAATATGGGAGCAGGAGGAAAGATGCTGGCAAGTAAAGTTGTCGTAAAAGATATCAGCAAGACAGATGTTTGTCCACTTGCCAAAGTGATTCGTAAACGTTTGAAAAAAGAAGGTATTTCCAGTGGAGTAAAAGCAGTATTTTCAGTGGAAAAACCAGACGAAAGCAGTTTAAAAATGACTGACGGAACCAACTTTAAAAAATCGTTCTATGGAACAAACAGTTGGATGCCGGCCTTGTTTGGGCTGCATGCAGCCGAGACAGTAATCAAGCAATTGTTGAAAGACTAAATAAAATATAGAATAAAAAAAGTCCCAATTGGGACTTTTTTTATAATTGAACTTTTGTTGAATCTTTTGCTGCTGCCGGGATTTCAATAGGCTTGGCTTTTTCTACAATTGGGATGTAAATTTCCGTAATCCATTGTGAAGCTCTTCTCGTCTCATTCATTCCAACTTTGTAAACTTCAATATATTTTCCGGCATGATCTTCCATCCATTTGTGTTTTGCTATTTCAGCGTAAGCCTTATCCCATGCTTCTTTGCTGTGAGAGTAATCACCCGTAAGCGTGGTTTTTAAAGCCAAGTAGGAATAGAAACGACCTCCCTCAATGTCACTTCCTTCCGAGGTGAAAATTTCTTCGGCAATCGGTAAACAGGTTGAGAAGGTTACGATACCGTTTGTCGTGTCATATTTATAGTAAATAGCAAAAGGAGAACCGTTAACCGTTATGTTATTGTCTTTGGCAAATTTTGTAATCTTTCGGAACATGATTCCCATGTTTTTGGAAAGGGACGGAATTTTACAGGTAACCGTTTGTTTGATATAATAAACTCCCGATTTTCTGGTTAAACCATTCACTTTTACAGTATAGTTTTTTAGTTCTTTTACCAAAAGGTTGTCAATATTATTCAGGCCTTTTTCAAACATCGGAGCCATCATGTTTTCTACGCCACCTTTGAAGAAGGAGAAAAATTTCATCATGAAAGGCATTTTTCCCTTCATTTGCCAGGTTACTTTGGTGCTATTTCCTGTTTTTTCAAATCCCCAAATAATGTTATCAGGTTCGCCTTCTCCAAAATAAATTTTTTGGAAAATACTGTCGTTTTCCATGGTTTTAACCGTTTTCATTCGGCCTTCACCCTCTTTTCCAATCCATGAAAAAGAAGCACCCTCACCATGTGTTTTTTCAGCATAGGTGTATTGAATGGACTTATCTTCTTCACCCCATGGCCCCCAGTCTTCCCAGTTTTTATAATCGTTTATATAATTAAATAAAACGGGTTGAGGTATATTGATAACTTTACTTCGTTTAATATCATATTGGCTGTTTTGTGTGCCGATATAAACGGTAATGGCAATAATAGCAAGTAATATAAGGAGGAGTATGTATTTTACAATTCGCATAATTTTGTACTAATTATGATAATTTTCAAATATAAGGATATTTATTCTTTCAGGGCCAATTTGATTATAAATAAAATTCCTATAAAAAGCAGGAAGAAAAAGAGTATCCATAAACTGCCTTTGTAGTGGATTTTGTGCAGGGCCAAATCTTTCCGGTAAACATATATCATTACTGATACAAATACGACAACAAAAAATATGGCGAAAGTCAGTTGACCTGTTGAAAACATAGCTGGAAATTTTGACAAAATTAGTTTTTTGAAAATTATTTTATTTACTTTTCGCAACAAATTTTACGATTATGCAAAAACAACTTAACGCAGTTAAAGAATTTCATGAGGCTTTCGGTTTAGGAGTGAGTCACGAACCAAAAGGAGATTTGGGAGAACAGGTAAACAGGCTTCGTTTTAATCTGATGAAAGAAGAAAATGAAGAATATCTGGAAGCCGTACAGAATAATGATTTAGTCGAAATAGCTGATGCCTTAGGGGATATGCTTTATATTTTATGCGGAACCATTTTGGAGCATGGATTACAACACAAAATAGAAGAAGTCTTCGATGAAATCCAGCGCAGCAATATGAGTAAGCTGGGTGAAGACGGAAAACCGATTTACCGCGAAGACGGAAAAGTAATGAAAGGTCCGAATTACTTTAAGCCCAATTTTGAGGAAATATTGAGATAAAAAAAATCCCGATTAAATCGGGATTTTTTATTGTATAGACTCAGACAAAATTTACGTTAGGCTGTGACTGATAACTTATATTTTAACTGTCCAACCGAAAGTGTCTTCGGCAAGTTTGTATTGAATATTTGTCAGCTTCTCTTTAATTTCTGAAGCGAATGAATTTTCCATTTTTGGCAATTCATAATAGATGTCTTTAAATGAAAAACCTGAAATCGGACTAATTACTGCAGCGGTTCCGGCTCCGAAAATTTCTTTCAAAGTTCCTTTTTCAGCAGCTGCCACAATTTCAGAAACCAAAACCGGTCTTACTTCAACATCAATTCCATCACGTTCCGCGATGTCAATGATACTTTTACGGGTTACACCATCAAGAATACGCTCACTTGTTGGGGCTGTATATAAAGTATCGTTGATTCTGAAGAAAACATTCATTGTTCCTGCTTCTTCTAATTTAGTATGCGTTGCATCGTCAGTCCAGATGATTTGCTGAAAACCTTCCTGGTTAGCCAATTTTGTCGGATAAAATTGCGCAGAATAATTTCCTGCCGCTTTTGCAGCACCAATTCCTCCGTTAGCCGCACGGCTGTAATGATCTGCAATAACCACTTTAACATCTCCCGAGTAATAAGCACTTGCAGGAGAAAGAATGATGCAGAAACGGTATTGATTTGAGGGAGAGGCAACTACACCATGTCCCGTAGCAATCATGAAAGGACGAATGTAAAGTGAATTTCCTTTTCCTTTTTTAACCCATTTTTGTTCAATTTCGATCAGCTTTTTTAAACCATCAATGAAAATTTCTTCAGGAATTTCAGGCATCGCCAAACGTACAGCCGATTTGTTGAATCTTTCGTGGTTTTGATCAGGACGGTACAACCAAACGTCATTGTTTTCATCTTTGTAAGCTTTCATGCCTTCAAAAATTGCCTGTCCATAATGGAAAACACGTGATGAAGGATCCATGGTAAATGGCTCGTAAGGTTTGATTTCGGGATCTCCCCAAACACCATTGTCATAATCGCAAACCAACATATGGTCTGTAAACACATTTCCGAATGATAAATTATCAAAATCAACCGAAGTTATTTTTGATTCTTTTGCTGTAACAATTTTAATGTTGTCTAAAGCTGTTAATTCCATTGAATAAAAATTAGTATTAAAAACACTAAATAATTGGTTATTAGAAAAATATGAATTTTATTATTCCTAATAAACTTGTTGTGTCATTGCAAATCTAGCAAAAAAAAGAACTTTTTAGCAGGCGTTATTAAAAATAGTGTAATTGATTATGGATTTCCTAATTTATTTTTAAAAATTCAAAGAATGACTTCAAAAAGCTATTTTTTGATCAGATAAACAGAAAATTTTGATTATGGATTTTGTTGTTCAATATTAATTCGTTTCTTTTGAAATCTATTAATTAAGTCGAAAATCTGAATAATATGAAAAAAGTTGTCGTTTTAGCCTTTTCAGTTCTTGCTTTTATAAGCTGCAATAAGAAACAGGAGGAAGCAAATATCGCGGAATCAGAAAAAGTAGATTATGCTGTTTTTGGTGATAGTATAACTGATACTGAGACGTTAACGAAAGAAGAAATGTTTTCCAGGTTTAAAGATTTGAAAGAAGGAGATACTCTAAACGTTAAGTTTAAATCTAATATTATTGAAGTATGTCAGAATAAAGGCTGCTGGATGTCTATGGATTTAGCGGAAGGAAACGAGGCTTTCGTAAAATTTAAGGACTATGCATTTTTTGTTCCGATGAATGCTGGAAAACAGGATGCTATTGTAAACGGAAAGGCATTTGTGAGTATTGAAACGGTTGCAGATCAGAAACATTATGCTAAAGATGCCGGAAAATCTCAGGCGGCCATCGACAGTATTACGTCTCCGAAAGTCACCTATGCTTTTATGGCAGACGGTGTTTTAATCGCAAAATAATGAAAAAGGGAGTAGTAGTCTTTTTGCTGTCAGGACTTCTCTTCTCTTGTATGAAAAAGGAAGAACCAAAAGCTGAGGCAAAAAAAGAGACAGTTGGAAAGAAAGATTTCAAGATGTATGAAATGTCAGAGATGGCATTGTTGATGGAACAGATGTATGCCGACAATTTGCGTTTGAAAGACCGCATCAAAAACGGTGATACTATTGGGCAATTTCCTCAACATTTTACGGACATTCATAAAGCTGTAATGACGGATGAAAATGAAAACGATGCTTTTTTTAAAGAGCAGGCTGTAAAATTCATCAAAGCACAGGAATTGATCTATCAGGATCCGAAAAACGCAAAAGAACATTTTAATAATGGGGTGGATGCCTGTTTGAGTTGTCATCAGGTGAAATGCGGCGGACCAATTCCAAGAATTAAGAAACTATATATAGAATAAAAATTGAAACGAAAAATTATTCAGACTGAAGACGGTTCTTCGTCCTTACTGATGGAAGAGTGGGGGGAAACTTATCATTCTAAACACGGAGCGATTCAGGAAGCAAAACATGTATTCATTCAAAACGGGCTGTCACTCTTTAAGGAGCAATCCGTTGCTGTTTTAGAAATTGGTTTCGGTACGGGGTTGAATGCTTTTATCACCTTTCTGGAAGCTGAAAATTTGAATCAGACAATTGATTATGTTGGAGTGGAAGCATATCCGGTTTTTCCGGAAGAAGTTGAAAAACTGAATTATGTTTCCCAACTGAATGCCAATCAGTATAATGCAGCGTTTCAGCATATGCATTCCTGTGAATGGGGAAGTAAAACATTGATTTCTGACAGATTTACTTTAACAAAAAGAAAACAGTTTTTTAATGAAATAAACGATAAAAACCAATTCGATTTGATTTACTTTGATGCCTTCGGATTTCAATACCAGCCAGAGTTATGGTCGGTGGAGATTTTCCGGAAAATGTTCGATGCACTGAAAGGAAACGGAGTCTTGGTAACATATGCTTGCAGGGGCCCTATTAAGAGAGCTATGCTTGAGGTTGGCTTCTCTGTTGAAAAGCTGCAGGGACCTCCCGGTAAGCGGGAAATGCTGCGAGCTGTTAAATAGCATTTAGTTTGTTAAAAGATTGTGATATATGTCTAGTGTTAATAATTAATTAATTTAAACTTAAAAAATAATAAATTTTTTTTATAAATTTACTAATAAGTTAAATAACCGATTAAACAATTATTATAAGTTCATTATTATGTCAAGATCAATGTATGCTTACACCAAATCTATTTTAGAGCGAGTAAGTTTTGACCCTATATTATTTTGTAAAGAATTAGAAAAAGCAGTTAAAATACTATTACCTTATGAATTAGAGCAATTGACAGAATGGTTGCTTAACTTTACAGAAGAAAAACCCGAATTACGACAATGTTTGGTTTACATAAATGATTAAAAGGAGCTTCGGCTCCTTTTTTATTTAAGGATAATTACGAATAATCGCAATTGATTTTCATTTACTTGATAATTAAGTCAAATTTCTTTAGAATATTTAATAGTTTATTTATAAAAATGAGAAAAAATAAATAATAAAAATGTAAGTATTTTAACGTATTTACGATACAAAACACACATTTAATCGATTTATTTTGCATTTAATCGATAAATTTTTGCTTTTTTTCTTTGTTGTGATATTTAAATTAAGTAATTTTACATCACGTTCTTATTCTGTTAACCAAAATAAATATGAATAGATTATGTCACGAATGATTTATGACTATACAAAGTCAGTGCTTGAAAGAGTGAGTTTTGATCCGTTACTTTTTATGAAAGAACTAAAGAAAGCAATTAAGAGTTTATTGCCTTATGAAATTGAACAATTATGTAAATGGTTGAACTATTTTACTTCTGAAAGACCTGAATTGCAACCGTGTTTGATTGTAATTAAAGAAAATTAATATATCCCCACTAACTACTTAACTGAAAAATAAAAGGAGCCTAAGAGCTCCTTTTATTTTTTGACAGCGGACTGATAATCTGCACATTGTGAAAGGCAATTGCCCCTTTTACGACACCTGAAATAGTTGTTCTTAGGGCATCGATGATGTGTATTTTGAGTTCGTTTTTCGGGAATATTAAGCTTACTTCTCGAGCTGGTCTGGGCTCTTTAAAATGACGCAGGTTTAATTTGGTCTTCTCACTTAAATCCAATGTGTGTAAATATGGTAAGAGTGTTATTCCTAATCCTTCGTCAGCCAGTTTGATTAATGTTTCAAAACTTCCGCTTTCAATTTGAAAATGACTGTCACGTTTAAGATTGGCATTTTTGCACAAGTTCAGGATTCCGTCCCTAAAACAATGGCCATCCTGTAAAAGTAATATGTTCTCCGGGTCCAGATCGTCTACATCGATTTCTTCTTTACTGATATTTTTATGGTTTTCAGGAAAATAACCCACAAAAGGTTCGTAATACAAAACAATTTCCTTTATGGATTCTTCTTCTAATGGAGTTGCCGCAATGGCAGCATCCAGATGACCGCTTTTTAATCGTTTGATAATCTCCTCGGTATTATGTTCCTCAATGATCAAATTGATTTTTGGATACTTTTTGATGAAGTTATTTAAGAACATTGGTAATAGGGTAGGCATAATGGTTGGAATGATACCTATTTTAAACTCGCCTCCAAAATATCCTTTTTGCTGATCGACTATATCTTTTATTCTGTCTGATTCATTGACAATGTTTTTTGCCTGTTGAACTATTTTGGCGCCGATTTCGGTCAGTTGAATCGGTTTTTTACTTCTGTCGAAAATCTGAATGTCTAATTCTTCTTCCAACTTTTGAATCTGCATACTCAGGGTCGGCTGTGTCACAAAACATTTTTCTGCTGCCAAGGTGAAGTTCTTGTGTTCTGCAACAGCTAAAACATAATATAATTGAGTAATAGTCATAAGATAAATATTTTCGATAAAATTATAAAATCTATCAATTTAATTTATTGGTGAGCCGTGAAATTTTCAAATAATTTTGTTTCGCTATAATAACTAATATAAAAGACGGTAAAAATATTTCAAATGTTGAAAGCCTGGATGGAAGAGGAAATGTGATTTTTTTCTCTTTTAATGGTATGAAAGTATAGTTGTATTAAATATTTCACAATATGCTTTCAGTCTCTTTTTTATTTTTTAATTTCGCGGCATGAAGATTTGGGTAAACATAGTACTTTTTTTATTTATGACTTTTTTAGCGACCCCAACCATTGTGGGTATGCTGGAAGGTGATAACGATACATCTATGTTTTACTCTCTTTCAGAAGAAGAAGTTCAAAAAGAAATAAAAGAAATTCCTGTAGGCATCGCGGCAGTATTTCATTTTGAGACTGTAAAATTCCCTGAAAAAAAGATTACCGTTAACTTTCAAAATGAACAGAAGCACGATAATGTTTCTGAAGAAATTTTTTCCCCACCCCCCGAAAAAGCATAATGTAATTTAAAAATCAATTTTTTATTGATTATCTGTCAGATACGTACTCGTGTCTGGAGTATTAATTATATTATATTTTATCGGTTATGACAAAAAAGACAAATATTTTTGGCAGCCTGAATTCTGATTTACCTTCAGGATTGGTTGTTTTTCTAGTGGCTTTACCATTGTGTTTAGGTATTGCCATGGCTTCTGGCGCACCGCTTTTCTCAGGTATTATTGCTGGTGCAATAGGTGGAATTGTTGTTGGGTATTTGAGTAAATCCCACGTGAGTGTTTCCGGGCCTGCGGCTGGTTTAACGGCCATTGTGCTTACTGCGATTACAGATTTCGGCGCATTCAATATTTTCCTGATGGCTGTTTTTCTGGCAGGTTTGATTCAATTGGCTTTAGGCTTTTTGAAAGCGGGAAGTATCTCCAATTATTTTCCAATGAATGTGATTGAAGGGATGTTAGCGGGTATTGGTGTTATCATAATCCTGAAACAATTGCCTCACGCAGTCGGTTATGACGCCAATTTTGAAGGAGATGAGGCTTTCATTCAGGCGGATGGAGGTAATACTTTTTCCTCCTTATTTGGCGCACTGGATTATATTCAGTTAGGTTCTGTGGTTATCACGATTATTTCGTTGATAATATTGATTTCCTGGGATAAATTTCCCTTTCTTAAGAAGTTTAAATTAATTCCGGGTGCTTTAGTTGCTGTAATTGTCGGCGTAGTTCTGAATGAAATTTTCACGTCGTCGGGGAGCTCACTTGCCATCGCTAAAGAACATTTGGTTTCATTGCCTGTACCTTCTTCTGTAGACGATTTTAAGGCGATGTTCCTGCTTCCTGATTTTGCTTCCATAACGAATCCTAAAGTTTGGATTGTCGCTTTGACAATCGCAATTGTGGCATCAATAGAAAGCTTGCTTTGTATAGAAGCGGCCGACCGTTTAGATCCGCAAAAAAGATTCACCGACACGAATGTAGAATTGCGTGCACAAGGTATAGGAAACATGGTAAGTTCTCTTTTGGGCGGTTTACCATTAACATCGGTTGTTGTTCGTACATCTGCCAATGTAAATGCCGGAGCAAAATCCAAAATGTCTACAATTGCACACGGAATTCTGTTGTTGGTAAGTGTTTTGGCCATACCTGCATTTTTAAATAAAATTCCGTTGGCCACTTTAGCGGCTGTTTTGTTACTAGTAGGGTATAAGTTGGCTAAACCGGCAACAATCATGCATTTCTGGGAAAAAGGTAAATATCAGTTTGTACCTTTTATTGCGACACTTTTAGCGGTTGTTTTCCTTGATCTTCTTAAAGGAGTTGCGCTTGGAATGGTAATCAGTATCATTTTTGTTTTAAGAGGAAATCTGAAGAGAGCTTATTATTTCCGTAAAGAAGAATATGAGGATGGAGACATTATTCATATCGATTTGGCACAGGAAGTATCCTTTTTAAATAAAGCAGCAATAAAACTAACATTAAATAATCTTCCAGAAGATTCGAGAGTGGTAATCAATGCGTCTGATACGGTGTATATTGCCCATGATGTTATAGATCTGATAAAAGAGTTTAAGCATATCAATGCTGTTGATAAAAGGATTGAAGTTTCGCTGATTGGTTTTAAAGAAGCTTACCAACTTGAAAATTCAAAATACGAAAACAACCACGTTTTCATGGAGCATAATGCTTTAATAGATTACAGAAAAAATGCTATTTCGTCACATAAAGAGGTGATAAATGAGTTGACAACGAACTAAAAGATACAATAATAAGAAAGGCATATTTTTGCTGAACAAAAAAATAAAAAATAATATGAGAACTTTAAATAAAGAATTACAATCACAAATTGCACCAAGAAAAGCTTTAGAACTTTTGAAAGAAGGTAACAATCGCTTTGTAAATAATTTAAAATTGCATCGCGACTTATTAGAACAGGTTAACGATACTAGAGACGGTCAATGGCCTTTTGCGACAATTTTGAGCTGTATCGATAGCCGTACATCTGCTGAGCTGATTTTCGATCAAGGATTAGGGGATGTTTTTTCTATTCGTATTGCTGGGAATGTAGTCAATACAGATATTTTAGGTAGTATGGAATTTGCTTGTAAAGTTGCCGGTTCTAAATTAATTGTTGTTTTAGGGCATACCAAATGTGGAGCCGTAAAAGGAGCTTGTGACCATGTAGAAATGGGTAATTTAACTGAATTATTATCAAAATTGCAACCTGCTGTTTATGAAGAGCAGGAAACTAATGTGGAACGAAATTCTAAAAATGGCCAATTTGTAGAAAATGTTGCTGAAATCAATGTAAAACGTACTGTTAAATCAATTGTCCAAAGAAGTTACATTTTGGAGCAAATGATTGAAAATGGCGAAATAGGTATTATTGGCGCTATGTACAACATTGAAACGGGAATGGTAGAATTTTATCAAGACACTGAATTTATTAAGGACGAACTAAATCCTCAATTAAGTTTAAAAGAATTGGTAAACTAATTTTTTTGTTTTTTTAAGTACATTTGTTATTACAAAAACATACGATGAGCGATTTTTATAAAAAGATTTTAGAGAACAATAAAAAGTGGGTTGAAGAGAAATTAGCGATAGATAAAGATTATTTCAAAGATTTGGCAAAAGGACAACAACCGCCTTTATTATGGATTGGTTGCTCAGACAGCCGTGTGCCAGCTAATGAAATTATCGGTGCTGCTCCTGGTGAAGTATTCGTGCACAGAAATATTGCTAATATGGTGATTCATAGTGATATGAATATGTTAAGTGTTTTGGATTATGCTGTAAACGCTTTAAAAATCAAACATATTATCGTTTGTGGTCATTACGGTTGTGGTGGAGTGAAAGCAGCTATGGGGAATGAATCTATCGGTATTATCGATAACTGGATCCGTCATATTAAAGATATTTACAGATACCACCAAACTTATCTGGATTCTATTCTGGACGAGAAGGAACGATTCAATAAATTCGTTGAAATCAACGTGAAAGAACAAGTATTTGATTTAGCAAAAACATCGATTGTTCAGTCAGCTTGGAAAAACGGACAAGAATTGAGTATTCATGGTTGGGTTTACGGATTAAATTCAGGATATGTGACCGATTTAAATGTAAATTTCAGTTCAAATGAACAATTGGATGATGTATACCAATTGAAATTCTAATTAAAAAGTCCCGTTTTAAACGGGACTTTTTTATTCTATATCTAAGTTTTCGTTAAATGCGGAAGGCAGCATTTTCGGAATGAATTTGATTAGTATCGGAAGTAATAATCCTCCGCCTGGCAGCAGGAAAATGGTTAGTGACGGAATCGTTTTACAGATATCCAAAAGCTGTTTTTTTACTCTTTTCTTTTCTTTTGAATCTAAATCCCTTCTTGTGGAATGCGCCAGTAAAACCATGAGCTCTCCACTTTGCGAAATCTCTTTGATTAATCGGTTTTTGTTTCGCGTAATCAAAACGGCTACATTCTGGGTTGCCTGATCGTAAAAATGTTTTACCGGATTGGAATATTTGAAATAAGGAATTTCTTTTTGGTATTGTTTAATGAACGTATCAATAGATTCAATACTCTTTGCTGTGGTATCGGCACTAATGTCTAGCAGCTCAGCTAATCGGTATAGAAAATCGCTTTCCTGTTGCTCAAGGACATCATCACTCCACATCGCCATTCCTGCAATATCCAATAAATAATTTTTTTCAATTTCAGAGGTAAAATAGTCGAGTTGAAGCATTTCGATGTTCTCAACATCCACTTTTGAGAATTTGGTATACCGAACCGATGATTCGAACAGTTTTATCAGCAAATCGTCATAATTGGATTTGACGGATTTGGTTTTTAAAGCCAATGAAACAATGCTGATAATTTTTTCTTCCAGTTTTTTTACGTAATTGGATGGAATTTCCTGATGAAGCAGGTATTGACGAAACGCCAAAACATCCATGAACAACAGAGCATTGGTTAAGATATGCGAGAAATTTTTACTGATGATATTGTCGTTGGTCTGAACCCGTTCATCAATCATTTCCTCTAATTTGTAACTGTTGGAGGAACCCGGAAGCATTTTTTTCAACAGGCTGAATCCTTCCGGGTTCATCTGCTTGTAAAATTTTATCGTTTCTTCAATAAAGGTTTTCGGATTCCCATCGTGCGTTACTAATCCATAAATACCATAAAGCGTGTTCAGTAAAGCTACTTTGGTAATTTCTTCGGAAGTCCAGCCTTTGGTGTCGATGGGTTTTTCAACATCAAATCCAATCGTATGCCCGTAAATAAACCCCGTTTTTCGAACATTGGTGTAAAAGACGGAAGAATACACAACAAAGGGGAGGAGCAATGGCTTTTGCTCAGCAAAAAACTTGTCGATCCATCCGTTTATTGAAGGGTTAATCATTACTTGAAATTATACCACAAAGCTATAGCTTTTTAAGCATCGGATACAAACTTCGTATTAACTTTTCGGAAAATAATTATTGCCTTGATTTTATATTGGCTTCACAGAGTTTTATTATCTCTTCAATCCTCTTTTTTCGGGTTTCTTCGCGTTTCGCATGATTCAGCCAATATAGATAGCTTTTCTTGTAAGTAAAACTGAAATTATTGTAATTCTCGAGGGCAGTTTTGTTTGCGTCAAAGGCACGCTGCAGGTCATCGGGAATGATGATTTCTTCTACGTGATCCAAAGAATTCCACGAACCGTTTTGTTTGGCGATTTCAATTTTCGCCAACCCGCTTTCATGCATTAAATTTTCTGCAATCAGTTTCTCGACATACGCTTTGTTTATTTTGCTCCAAACGCTTTTGGTTTTTCTGGGTGTAAAAAGCTGTTGTCGTTTTTCATCATCCAGTTTTTTAACGGTAGAATCAATCCATCCGTAACAAAGCGCTACCTGAACCGCTTCTTCCCATCGCATGCTTTCATATGAACTGCCTACTTTGTAAAAAATGAGGTACACTCCGTCAGCCGAATTATGGTTTTCATGCAACCATTTCCGCCATTCATCTGTATTTTTAAAATAGAGCAGTTCTCTTTTGTTCATCGTATATCGGATAATAGCAGAGCAAGACACACATCCTCCCGTATTCCTCTGCTGTGCAAATGTGGGAGATTTTGCGGATTCGTATATAGAACAAAAATAAAAAACCACAACGTATTGCTGTAGCCTTTTATATTTTTTACTTTAAATAGTATTGTGAAAAGTCCCCTGACTTTGCGTGCAGAGGGTTAAAAATTATCAGTTCTCGAAGTAGCGGCTTTCAATGCCTAAAACAAAACTTATTAACAGATCTAACTGATCGCGGTTTTTTACATCAATATGTGTAAATGACAACATACAGTTTTTTTCTTCTATATAAACCGGTGATTCAATTATTCCCAATAATTCCCGATTATCTTCAAACTCAACTTTAATAAGATTGTTTGGAAACACATTTTCTGTTGAAATATTTACTGCAAATATCTCATCATTGAAAAGAATATCAATTTTTTCCATACCTGATTATTTTTTATCAAAGATACTTTTTAATTTGCTGAATATCAATCTATAGGGTGGTGTTTTAGTAAAATTTTATAATTTAAAAAAGGTGTAAAATTTTCATTGGATTTTATTAGTCTAAATAGGGAACTCAATTTTTTGTCAGAAAAAGAATTGAGATTTTTTTATTTCGTCCGCTCCTGCGAGCTTCTAGTTTGTGGATGCAATCTAGTTTAAATCTATTTCTAAAACAGCTAAACTTTTTATGTGCACAAGCAAGATGCTCGCGGGAGCGGGGGCACGGATTACTTCGTCGGTTCGCTTTCGCTCATGCGCAAATCCTCGTTATGGGGTAATTAGAAATACAAAGGGAAACATCATGTTGCCCTTTGTATTTCTTTTTGAATCAATAGCTACTTCTACCTTCATCATAGCCATCATTATAACCATCAATATAACCCTTATTGTAATCAGAGGATTTGTCTTCTTCTGATTCTTGTGATTTTTTAATAAGAAGACCTGCCACCACAGCACCACTTACCAAACATACTATTTTTAATAAATTACTCATGATGTAATAATTTTAACAAATTTAATGAAAAATCAGTTATCTTTTGGTGTATGTATTTGATTTGCAGTGATTTGAATTTAAATTTATTCCAATCTTTCTAAATCAATTGCTATCCGATGTTGGGGATTTACTTCGTCAGTTCGGATAAAGTCTCGGGTGTAATTTGTGCTCCCGATAGCGCGGATTTGCAAACCGTGCTCTTGCTCCCGCGAGTATCTTGCTCGTGGCCGCAGTCTAGTTTATATCTATTTCTAAAACAAGTAAACTCTTTATTTGCAAGAGCTGGAAGCTCGCGCTAGCGATGGATTGTTAGCGCGGATTACAAATCCGCGCTATCTGTAGCGGGATGCTTGAGCAACTAGGCCATTATTCTGCTAATTCTAATAACCATCCCTTATTTTGTGAAGTTATTTCTTATGCCTTTTTTCCATTTTTTATTACATTCGCAAAATAAAATATTAGACTAATAATAAATAAGTGTAAAAAAGAAGATTAAATGATAAAATACAAAAAGAATAAAAAAGTAACATATATTTTACTAAACATATTAATTTGTCTAAGCGGAACTGTAAAAGCACAAAAAATCACTGCTTGGGGGTATAGTGCCTCCCTAGTTTGCGATAATTTTGATGTGATGGTATGGGGCAGGAATAATTTTGGTCAATTAGGGGACGGGACTACCGTGAGTAAAAATGCACCGGTTAAATTAAACTCCTTTACTAACGTTAAGACCACGGACGGAGGTGAATATCATTCGCTGTTTTTAAAAAATGACGGAACTGTCTGGGCTTCAGGAAAAAATGATAGGGGCCAATTGGGTGATGGTACATACATTAACAGAAATACCCCGGTTCAAATAAATTCCCTGAGCGATATTGTTGCTATCGACGGTGGTGAAACTTATTCATTATTTTTAAAGAATGACGGAACAGTTTGGGCTTGTGGTCGCGAGGATATTGGAGAATTAGGTCTTGGTCCCCAAGCACATTTGGGTAAAAATATACCTGTACAAATTAGCTCTCTGAGTGATATTATTTCTATTTCGGCAGGACAAAATCATGCATTGTTCTTAAAAAGAGATGGAACGGTATGGGCGTGCGGCTCAAATAATTATGGAGAGTTGGGAAATGGAACTTATGGTGGTTCAATGATGCCCATTCAGATCATGTATCTCAATAATGTAATTGCAATAGCAGCTGGACAAAATCATTCTTTGTTTCTTAAAAGTGATGGAACAGTTTTCGCGTGTGGAGATGATTATTTTGGGGCATTAGGATCGTCATCTCAATCAACAACTACAAATACTGTAGTTCAAGTTGCGATTAATAATGTTGTTAAAATATCAGCTTACGCTCATTCGTTGTTTTTAAAAAATGACGGTACAGCCTGGTCTTGCGGATATAATTATTCTGGAGAATTAGGGTGGGGATCTTCATATGGTAGTTATAGAGATCTTCCAGGACAAGTTACCGGTATAAGTGATATAATACATATATCGGCGGGTTGGGGAACTTCAGTATTTCAGAAAAATAATGGGACTGCAATAGTTATGGGTAATGATTCTTATGGTCAACAGGGTAATGGACCAGGCAGTGGTTTATCATATCTTCAATTCACTACCCTATGTGAAACATTGGGGCTTGAAGAAAATGTGAAAACAAAAGGCATTGAGATTTATCCGAATCCTAATAATGGTGTTTTTTATATCGAACAATCATCTCGTGAAAGGATTATAAATAAAAGTATCATAATATATAATTCTTTCGGCCAGAAGGTATATGAAAGACGAATAAATGATACTAGTAAATTCGAAATTGACTTAAGAAATGAACCAAAAGGCTTTTATTTTTATGAATTATTCGAAAAGAATGAAATTCTAAAGACAGGTAAATTAGTGATTTTCTAAATATGAAAAAACCACCTCGATAGCGCGGATTTGTAATTCGTGCCCCCAAAGAGAATTAAAAGAAAAAACTACAACAGCAATAAGTTGTAGTTTTTTTTAAATTAAAGGGCATGTTCTTGCCCAGTTGCCAAGCGAATAAAAACTCTAGAAGTCAATCCTTTCTCGTCCCTTATAGTCTAAGAAACCCCACGTTGTTGACTGTTTTTCAAATTGCCCCCACAATCTTCAAATTACCCCCGGCTAATCGGTTAAGCTCCCCGTTTACTTCCTGTAAAAAACGAACACTTAAAAATCCAAAAACCGCAGGGCTGGCAGAAAAAGCAGAAGGCAGTAATAAGTCGGTAGGAGTGGTAGCGTCATTGCTGAAATCAAAAAGTAATTCGGCGCTTTCCTGTAGTTGAAATTGAGTTTGTTTCTCAAAATCCAAACCTAAAGTAAAAAATGTCAACGCCATATGCGTTGCCCCTTTAGGTTTAGTAATCATATCCGTTGTAAATTGTTTTATAGCCAATTGCCTCAGTTCCGCATCGATTTCCGTCTTAAAAGGAAAAAAACTGCTGAAAAGAGATGCTTTATTAAATTCGAATTTCGCTATAAGCTGTTTTGCTTCCTCGCTAACCAATCCGTTGGTAACAGTGCGCTTACCGCGTTCGCTATTAGTATCTAATTTGGTAATCTCCTGAAATAATTGCACTACAGCATTATGTACATACGGTATATGTAAAGGTTTTAGATACTTGGCAATTCCGTTTCTGAAATATTTGCCGGCTTTAGCACTTTGCGCAAACTCCGTGCTGTTTTCCCTAACCAGGACATAATTGGAATCGTTCTTTATTTTTTCCCCGTTAAATCCACCAGTTTTGCGGACGATGATCTTCCCATTTGCCTCATAGAAAGAAAGGCCGTCAAAATTTCCCGTCAATTGTAGTATCCCTTTTAATTTACCCACAGTTATGTTTTCTAAAGTTATAAGTAATAGATATAGCACTGATACAGCACTGATGTAGTACAAATATAGCATAGAAAAACCATCCCTACCTAAAAAATAAGTAAGGTAATAATTACGATTATTTTACTGGTTTAATGTGAGTCCGATATAATTTGCTGATAAACAGATCAAAAAAAAGCTGTTCCAAAACCGGTGTAACCTTAAAACCTATTTATCGGATAATAGCGGTACAAGCCACACGGCCACCGGCATTTCCTGTTGGTTGGGTTACGAAATCATCGGCACCTTTATGAACGATGATAGCCTTTCCTAAGACGTCTTTTGTCGCATCTCCGCAACCGATACACCATTCGTCAGTGGTTAAAGTGATTTTACCGTTACCTTTTTCATCTGCAGTGAAATTTCCGATATCGCCTTTATGATATTCACCTTCTCCCCATTTTCCGTGTTTTTTGAAAGTCGGATTCCAGTGTCCGCCTGCCGAAGCTGCATCTGCAGCAGAACAATCTGCTTTTTCATGGATGTGAATGGCATGTACTCCAGGTGTTAAGCCGGAAATAGTTGCAGTGAAAGTTACTTTTCCTTCTTTCTCGGAAAAAACAACATTTCCTGATGTGTTGGTATCGCTTTTAGGTTCTAAAGCCACTTTTAACTCGTTGACTTTTGTTTGTGTTTTTGTTTTACAGCCCACAAATGTCAGAGCAATAAAAAGGACGGGAAGAATTATTTTTTTCATAAAGAACTATTTTGAAGGTTTTCGTAAAGTTACTGCTAAATTTCTTACGTTGATTATGTATATGTAAAAAATGAAATTTCACTTATTTAGTTGATTTATGACGCTGATTTATAGATAAATGAAATAAAATTCGTAAATTCGATATTTCCTTTTAACACTTAATTTCTTAAGACGGCCCCATTATTAAGTTATTAAAATCTAATTTTTTAACAGTATGAGGAAGTGTTTATTTACCGCAGTTATAATGTGTCTTTCTTTTATAAGCTGCAATTCGGTCAAAACTCCAACAAATATCGAAGGTCAACTTGAAAAGCTAAACGGCTCTTGGGAATTAGTTGGTATTTCTGAGACTGGAGTTGTATTTGATGAACTGTATCGTGACAAAAAGCCCACCATTAATTTTGAAGTAAATGAAGGTAGAGTATCCGGAAATAACAGTTGTAATGCTTATACCGGAAAATTAAATGCTAACGGGAACAAAATCAGTTTCAAGGACCCTTTGGCGATGACTAAAATGATGTGCGGTGATGGAAAAGGGGAAACTGTTTATATGCAAAACCTTCTGAAAATAGATTCGTATTCTGTTTCAAAAGATGGAGAGACCCTGAATTTCAATATGGGTAAAAAGACCCTAATGCGTTTTAAGAGACAATAATGGACCACAGCATATAAATCTTCAATGGCTGTGAAAGATAGTTTTGAGAAAATCAACAAAAATTTTAGCGTATGAGAAAACTGGCCTTAACAATAGCATTAATCAGCAGTATAACGCAGGTTGTTGCTCAAATTACAGATCGCTCTTTCTTTGGAGCAAAAGTGGGAATGAATGTATCAATCATTAATTATGATCCTTCAGTAAATGGTCTGGAAACTGATTCTAAGGAAGGTTTGGTTGCCGGGGTGTATTATAACTATGCCATCAGCAAGAAGACTTCCATTCAGCCCGAACTATTGTATTCGAATATGGGTTCCGATATAAGCCAGTCGTTTCCCTCTCCTGATTTGGGCGGAAGACTGAAACTGGAATATTTGTCGGTTCCTATTTTGTTTAAGTTTAATCCAATCTGGAGATTCTCGGTATTTGCAGGTCCACAATTCGATTTTCTGATGAATGCAAAATCAGAAGCCGATGATAAGACTAAACATGATCAGTCCGGCAATCTTAAAGGCACAGATATAGCCGGTACGTTTGGATTGGAATACTGGGTAACGAGCTATATTGGAGTCTACGCAAGGTACATTTACGGATTTACAGATATCAATGATACTAACGGTACAGATGCAACAGTGCCTATAAATCCGCCAAACCCAATTCATGTTGTAGACGGTATAAATAACCGCGGTTTGCAGTTTGGATTGACCATTGGCTTCCGTTCGGCTCCAAAAACACTTGAGGATATGAAAACAAATCCTCCGTCACTTGAAACGATGGCTCCGGTTGCGGCTCCCGCTGCGGCAGTAACGGATAAAGATACAGACGGCGATGGTGTTTTTGACAGTAAAGATAAATGTCCGACTGTTGCCGGTTCGCCTAAGTATGATGGTTGCCCGATTCCGGATAGTGACGGGGACGGCATCAACGACGAGAACGACAAATGTCCGAAAGTTTTCGGCGTGGCTAAATACGCTGGCTGCCCAATTCCGGACGGAGATGGGGATGGTGTTAATGATGATGACGATAAATGTCCGAAACTTGCAGGTATAAAAGATAATTTAGGCTGTCCTGAAATGACTTTCCATTATAAAAAAGCGATGTCAGCATTAAGTGCAGAGGATAAAGCCAGTCTGGACAAAGTTGTGAAATTCCTTAATGAGAACCCCGACTTAAGTGTGGATGTGGAAGGACACACCAGTACGCCTGGTACTTCAGCATATAATCAGGCGCTATCCGAAAGGAGAGCAAAAGCCGCCGTAGACTACCTCGTTTCAAAAGGTATTAATAAGAAACGTTTAAAAGCTGTCGGTTACGGCGAACAATTCCCGATTGGTGATAACACTAAGGAAGAAGGAAAAGCTAAAAGCCGCAGAACACTCATAAGAGTAGTCAAATAATTTAGACAAAAATCAGGATGTAATAAATCAGGGAGGCGAAACAGAAAGTCTCCCTGATTTTTTTGTGTTTAAAAGTCATAGCAACCGAAAACGAAAAACGTTTACCATTATGTTAACAAACTGCTATTCTGTAATTCCATTATAATCGGTATATTTGCAAACTTTTTAAAACGATTATAAAATTTTGTTGGTTTTTTCCAACTGTAAATAAAAATATAATGAAAGCAGGAATTGTAGGATTGCCAAATGTTGGGAAATCAACGTTGTTCAATTGTTTATCTAATGCAAAAGCTCAAAGTGCTAACTTTCCGTTTTGTACTATCGAACCTAACATCGGAGTAGTAAATGTACCAGATCCAAGAATCAACAGATTGGAAGAATTGGTAAAACCGGAGCGTGTTCAAATGGCTACCGTTGATATCGTTGATATTGCAGGATTGGTTAAAGGTGCAAGTAAAGGTGAAGGTTTAGGAAATCAGTTCCTTGGAAACATCAGAGAATGTAATGCAATTATTCACGTTTTAAGATGTTTTGATAATGATAATATCGTTCACGTTGATGGTAATGTAAATCCAATCCGCGATAAAGAAACAATCGATATCGAGTTGCAGTTGAAAGACCTTGAAACGGTAGATAAACGTTTGGAAAAAGTAAATCGTTCGGCTAAGACCGGAAACAAGGAAGCTCAGGCAGAAAAAGCGTTATTGGATCGTATCCGTGAGGCTTTAATGCAGGCGAAATCGGCTCGTACCGTAGTTCCTCAAAATCAGGATGAAGAGGAACTGATGGAAGATTTTCAGTTAATTACCACAAAACCAGTATTGTATGTTTGTAACGTAGACGAAGCATCAGCTGTTAACGGTAACAAATATGTAGATCAGGTTCGTGAAATGGTTAAAGACGAGCAGGCGGAAGTTATTGTTCTTTCTGTTGGTGCCGAAGCGGATATCACCGAATTGGAAAGCTACGAAGAGCGTCAGGTTTTCCTGGAAGATTTAGGTTTGAGTGAACCGGGATCATCAGTTCTAATCCGTGCAGCTTATAAATTGTTAAACCTTCAGACGTATTTTACTGCAGGTGTGAAAGAAGTTCGTGCTTGGACGATTAATATCGGAGATACAGCACCAAAAGCGGCGGGAGTAATCCATACCGATTTTGAAAAAGGGTTCATCCGTGCGGAAGTTATCGCTTTTGATGATTATTCTAACTTCGGTTCAGAATCAAAAGTGAAAGAAGCTGGTAAACTGCGTGTTGAAGGAAAAGAATATATTGTTAAAGATGGAGATGTAATGCATTTCAGATTTAACGTGTAGTTAAAATTGTAAGAAAAAGATAAATAGACAAAAGCCGCTAAAGTAATTTAGCGGCTTTTGCGCTTTAATTCGTTTGAAGGGTTTTTTATGTAATTCATCTGTTTTGTAAGTATTTCTGATGGAGGAAACAAAATATATTCGTTAAATTTGGGTACAACGTTGTTTTTATCGGTTTGATTTAAAAAGATTTACCACCTTTTTTCAGAAAGATTTGCAATGTTGTAAAAGGAGAATTTCCACTAAAAACAAAAAACATGGTCAATAAGGCAAGATCATCCATGGAATTAACCTTCTTGGTATTTATCATGTCTTGTTTTATTGTAGGAGTAGGTGTTTACGGTTTTATACAAATCCGAATACTTAACCGAAATTCCCAAGAACTTTTTGAAGACAGATTGATTCCGATGGATCAGTTGGGAGATGTCCGTTATAATACTTCAGTAATACTTTCTACAGCGAATCAGGCGAGTAAGAAACAGATAAGTTTTAACGAAGCACTGGCAAAAATCAATCAGGCACAGGACAGCATCAATACTAATTGGAAAGCTTATGTGCAGACTTACCTCACACCGGAGGAAAAAATAATTGTAGATAAAACGACTGGTTTGCTGAAAGAATCATCGAAGTCGGTTGAAAAATTAAAATTGATTTTGGCTCAGGACGATGGCTCTGAGCTTGATCCCTTTATAAAAAATAAATTATCCCAAAGCTTAACCCCTGTCATGGATGAGGTGAGCAGACTGCGTATATTACAGGTCAAAGTAGGTAAAAAGATTTATGAGGATAATTTAAAAGGTTATACATCTTATACCCAAAAGTTTTTGCTGATACTTTTGATAGCCATGGCTTTTGCTGTTCCTTTTGCATACTATTTAATCAAGAAGAACCTAACCATAATTAACAGTGTTAACCTTAGTCGCGTCAAGCTGTTTCTTACCGAAAAAAATTACCGAAACCTTATAGAATATGCTGGAGAAGCCATTCTGATATTAAACGAAGAAACGGAAATTATCGATTTAAATGAGTATGCCTGTCAATTGTTTGGCTATACGCGTAATGAGATGCTGATGATGAAAATTTCATCACTGATCGCTCCTGAAGAAGTCAATGAACAGGCGTTTGCCATTGAAAATGTAAGGAAAAACAAGTCGGCTTTAGTTTACAGGAAAATAAAAAGAAAAGACGGAACATTGTTAGAAGCAGAAATTAGTGCCCGTCTCATGGAAGGGCGGGGTTTCTTTGGTATTATCCGCGACATAACCGAAAGGAATAAAGCAGAAGTAGCCCTAAAGGAATCTGAAGAGAAATACAGATACTTATTTAATAACAATCCTGCCTGCATTTTCATTTGGGATTTGGAAACTTTAAAAATTGAGGAAGTTAATGAAACAGTACTGAACAAATACGGTTATTCCAGAGATGAGTGGAGTACCATGACCGTCCTTGATTATCGTCCTGCAGAAGATCATGAGAAATTGAGAGAGTTTGCGCGCAAAATGCTTAATGGTGAAGAAACTTTCATAAAACAAAACTGGAAACATTTCAAAAAGAATGGTGAAGAGATGGTCATGGAGATTAATCCTCACAGAATATTTTATAACAACCGTCCGGCAGCTTTGACATTAGCCAATGATGTTACAGAAAAAGTAAGGGCAGAAGATAAATTAGCTGAACGTGAGGCACAGCTTAATCTGTTTATTGAACACAGTCCGGCATGTTTGGCCATGCTTGATAACGATATGCGGTACATTGCTACCAGCCGAAGATGGATAACCGATTATAATCTGACCGGTCAGGATATCATTGGGAAAACCCACTATGAAGTATTTCCCGAAATCGGACAGGAATGGAAAGATATTCATAAACGTTGTCTGAAAGGCGCAGTGGAGAAGCGGGAAGAAGATTCTTTTGTTAGAGTCGACGGAAGTATCGAATGGCTGCGATGGGAAATTCGTCCCTGGTACAAAGCCACATCGGAAATAGGCGGTATTATAATGTTTACTGAAGTGATTACCGAGCGAAAAAGAGCAACAGAACTTTTTAAAAATCAGTTTGAGAATTCCCCGGATATCATTCTTTATGTAAATAAATATTATAAAATTGAGGCTATAAACAGGACAAGAACTCCAGAGTTATCTGTAGATACAGTAATTGGTTTAGATTGTATTTCCGTCCTTCCTGAAGAGAGTCGTGAAGCAGCAAGAAAGGCTTTGGAAAAGTGCTTCAGCAATGCAGAACATCTTGAAATTGAGAATAAGATTTCTTCAGGCGAATGGGTACGTTCAAGGTTTGTACCCATTGTTACCAATAATGAGGTGACACACGTTATGATTTTTGGAACCGATATAACAGAGCGAAAACAAGCTGAATTAAAGTTGGTGCACAGCGAGGAAAAATACCGTGCTTTAACCGAAAACATAAGTGATGCTATCGTTTTGGTTAATTCAGATTTTGAAATCCAGTATCAAAGTCCTTCTGCAGCAAAGATATCCGGATATGGGTTGGAGGATTATAAATCAAAGCAGCTTCTCAGTTTTATATTTTATAAGGATTTAATCAAAGCCGAGAAATTTTTCAGGGAAGTAATCAGCTCTCCCGGGATTCCGTTACAAAATCAGTTCCGACTTACGCATAAAGACGGTCATTTGATTTGGGTTGAAGGTACTGCTTTAAATTTGTTGGATCAAGCCAATATCAATGCTCTGATTCTTAATTACAGGGATATTACAGAACGTAAAAGGGCAGAGCAAGACCTTATTCTTTCCAATGAAGAATTGAAGAAAACCAATTCAGAATTAGACCGTTTTGTTTACAGTACGTCCCACGATTTGCGCGCTCCTCTTAAGTCGATGTTGGGGTTAATTAATATTTCGAAAACTGAAATAGAAGAGAAAGGAATAACGGAAGAAAACAGTACTTTGATTGAGAGACTGACCATGCTCAATACAAGTGTTTCAAAATTGGATAATTTTATAGATGACATACTCAACTATTCGAGAAATGCCCGAATGGAATTGGAGAATAATGAAATTGATTTTAAAGCTTTAGTTAAAGAAATTAAAGGGAATCTAAAATTTGCTGAGGGAGCGAAAGTAGTCGATCTGAAAATACAGATGGATTCGGATGCGAAATTTGTCTGCGATTATAATCGGCTTACAATAATTATGAATAATATTCTTTCGAATGCCTATAAATATTTCGACAGAAGCAAGGAAAATCCTTTTATAATCGTTAACTTTAAGTGTGATAACAGAAAGGCCATAATCACAATTGAGGATAATGGCGTTGGTATAGATGAAAACGAGCAGGGGAAAATTTTTGACATGTTTTACCGTTCCAGCTCACTATCGACGGGATCAGGAATCGGATTATACATTGTTAAAGAAACATTGGATAAATTAAAAGGGACCATCACTGTACAGTCAAAGGTAAATGTAGGAACCTTATTTACTATTAAAATTCCCAATCGAATCAAATTTTTAAAATAATTTATGAAAATGGGCCATATAATGCTGATCGATGATAACCAAATCGATAATTTTATTACGAATCATATCGTTGAAAAAAGTGGCATAGCTGAAAGGATATCGCTAATGAATTCTGCTATAGAAGCACTGAAGCATCTGGAGAGTATTAAGGAGGATTATGATAAGTTTCCTGATTTGATTTTCCTTGATATTTCCATGCCTGTAATGGACGGATTTAGTTTTCTTGACAGAATAGTCAATTTTCCGAAAGTCAGTAAACATGACTGTGATATTGTGATGCTTACATCTTCCAATGATGCCAAAGATATTGAGCGGGCTTCAAAATACAGTATTGTTAAGGATTATTTTGTTAAGCCTTTAAAAAAAGACATGCTTGATCATCTATTTAATCATAGGGGAAATGCTTGATTTTCTTGTCAATAAATGATTTAGTATACCAATCTCTGATTTGATATGCCTATGACTATAGTCAGGCACATAAAAAAACGTCTTGCTTATTCCTGCAAGACGTTTTTTATTGTTACTGTTTACAATTCTGGTTTAATCATTTCTGCCTTTTCGATAATGACAGTATCGGTTTTCGGGTCGACTGATTGTAGTATCAGATTGCCGCTTTGGTCAAAATCCCCCATGGATACTTTGCCTTTACTTGTCACGATAAATGTTCCGTTTGATGTTTCTCTGAGCGTTGCAAGTCTTTGTTTAGTGTCAGGATTGATAATACTGTAGCCTATTTTATCTAAAATCAATTTGCATTTAGCTCCATTATAATTGTAAAATCCTGAGCGATCTTTACTTATTTCTCTGGTAACACCATCAACAGTAACTTTAATTTTTGTTGATACATCCGCAGGAGTGTCTTTTACTTCTTTTTCTTTTGTATTTGAATCTTTAAATTCAATTTTTTGTACTTCTTTAACCTCTTCGGTTTTAACAGTTTGCTTTTCACCTTTAGAATCTTTAACTGTTTTTACCGTAGTTGTACTTTCTTTCTTTACATCTGTGTTTTGAGCAGTAATACCCACTGTGGTGAATAAAGCTGCAATGATTAAAATTATCTTTTTCATAACCTTTTGATTTAATCATTAATACATTGTAAAATTAATTATAAAAAATAAGTAATATCTTTAAAATCATATTAAAATAAGTTTAAAAGTGTTAATTTGTGTTGAAATTAACATACTTCAGAAGTAAGTGTTGTTTTTTCTTTTATCAGAAGTTATATAATAAATTGTGATAAAAATAAAGGGGCTTCAGTTTCAATTTGATAAATTTGAGTACAAAACGAAGGGGTATGAAAATTATAGCATTTGGCGGAAGTATCAGCAAAAACTCAATAAATAAAAAACTGGCGACGTATGTGTCTCATTTATTTGAACACGCAGATGTTGAGGTTTTAGATTTAAATGATTTTGCCATGCCGGTTTTCAGTGTGGATTTGGAAAAAGAAATCGTACAGCATCCATTGGCACAGGCATTTTTAGATAAAATTGCCTCGGCTGAACTGCTTGTGATTTCCATGGCTGAAAACAATGGTAACTATTCCGCTGCTTTTAAAAATACCTTTGATTGGGCTTCACGTATTAATGTAAAAGTGTTTCAGGGTAAACCGATGCTGCTGATGGCGACTTCAGACGGGGCCAGAGGGGGAGCTCGTGTTCTTGAAATTGCCCAAACTGCTTTTCCTCGTTACGGGGCGAATATCATTGCTACATTTTCATTTCCGAAATTCTACGATAATTTTGATATGGAGAATATGAAAATATCCGATTCAGTTTTGGATAATCAAATAAGGGATATTGTTAAGAATCTTAGTTTTTAATTTTTTATTTAAATTATTTTCCGCTCAGGTTCTTCCTGACAAATGATCGCGATGTGAGGTATAGTTATTAAGGTTGGTCATTAATAATGGCTATAATTCTCAATGGAGCTCCACTTCCTCCTTTGATCTTCATTGGTAAAGCTATTATTTCAAATCCTTTGTTGGGTAATTTATCAAGATTAGCCAGATTCTCAAAAGTAGGAATGTTTTTAGAAAGCAAAGTCACATGACTTTCAAAATACTCCGATTGCCCATAATCAATGCTTGGAGTATCTATTCCAATTGCATTAATATTACGATTCTCAACCAGCCATTTTGCTGCTGCTGGCGAAAGCCCGGGGAAGTGTAATTCTTTTATGGCTTTTTCCCCGCGTTCATTGGTTCCAAGATATTTGATTTTGTCTGGATAATATTTAGAGAATCCGGTTTGCAATAAAACAATACTGCCCTCTGGAATTTTTGTGTTTTCTTTTTTTTCCCAGTCAAGAAAATCTTCAACACTTACTAAATAATCCGGATTTGTAAGCGCTTTTGAAGAAATGTCAATTTTAATTGCTTTTCCGAGTAATTTTTCAAGCGGGATTTCATCTACGGATTGCCCTGTTTTGGAGAAATGCACCGGAGCATCTATGTGTGTCCCACCATGTTCCGCTGCCTTAAAATTATTAGCGGAATAGTAATACCCTTTAGGTGTTTCTCCATTATACACCGTGTCTAATTTGAATTCCTCAGCAGTTACCCAATAAATAGTTTCATCTGAAAAAACATGAGATAAATCAATCAGTTTTCTCTTCTGGATTTCAGTAGGGATTGATGTATTTGATTCTTCTGAAGATTTTGATTTGTTATCACATGAAACCGATATCGAAAAAACTATTGCGCAAAATATAGCTGTTTTCATCTGTTAAAAATTATACTACAAATATACCAATAAAACGAGAGATGTTTTTAGTAACTTTATTTGTAATTGCTTTATAGTTAGTATGTTATTTTGGGTTTGTTATAAAAACGAGACATTTGATGTATAGTTTAATGGAGCAGACCACTCTAAAGGCTCCAACGTGATATTAGTCAATCTGTATTTTAGTAAATTGTGACTCCTTTCAATGAGTTGATGACTATCGCGAAAGTTGAAATGATTTAGAGTTTGGTTCAATAATTGTTCTGTAAGTAGAAAAAATAAGCATGAAAGCCATCACTAAAACCCTGAAAATCCTTTTCAGAACTATCTTAGCCATTATAGCATTTGTACTGCTTTATGTTGTTGCTGTCTTAGGATTATCCAGTATTTCAGTAAACTCTGATGTTAACCAGCCAGACAAAGGAATTGAAATTTACCTGCTTTCGAACGGAGTGCATACCGATATTGTGGTTCCGGTAAAAACACAAATTACAAATTGGTCTGAAAAAGTGAAATTCCAGAATACCAAAGCCAACGATTCAACGGCAAACTATTTGGCTTTCGGTTGGGGAGACAAAGGCTTTTACTTAAACACACCCACTTGGGCTGATTTGAAATTTTCCACGGCTTTTAATGCCGCATCAGGATTAAGTACCTCGGCTATGCATTGTACCTTTTACAAAAAATTGAATGAAGACGAACAGTGCAAGAAGATTATCATTACGGAAAAGCAGTACAAACAGCTGGTGGCATTTATTCAAAATTCATTTCAGATAAAAAACGGGCAAGTTATTAAAATTGAAACTGATGCGGTGTACGGAAACAATGATGCATTCTACGAAGCTAAAGGCAGTTATAATCTTTTTTATACCTGCAATACATGGACAAACTGTGCTTTAAAAGCGGCCGATCAGAAGGCGAGTTTATGGACAGTTTACGACAAAGGAATTATGAGGCATTATGAGTAAATTGTGTGTTTGAGGGATAAGGGATAAGGGATAAGGGATAAGGGATAAGGGATAAGGGGAGGAGTATTAGTATTATCTTCCGACTTTTTCCTTGTCCCTTATCTCTTTTTACTTTACCAATTTCATTGTCAATAAATTTGTACTCAACTCCTTTTATTTACGGGTGATTTACCTTATTTTAGCAGAAATTCCAAAATTTCTTTATGCTAGAGCAAAATCAGTACACCGAAGACAATATCCGTTCCCTCGATTGGAAAGAGCATATTCGTATGCGTCCCGGAATGTACATCGGAAAACTAGGCGACGGTTCTTCTCCTGATGACGGTATCTATATCCTTCTGAAAGAGGTGCTTGACAACTGTATCGACGAATTCGTTATGGGTGCCGGAAAGACCATTGAAGTCACCGTAAAAGACAAAACGGTTACTGTTCGCGATTATGGACGAGGAATTCCGTTAGGAAAGGTAGTCGACGTAGTTTCCAAAATGAACACCGGAGGAAAGTACGATTCCAAGGCATTTAAGAAATCAGTTGGTCTAAACGGGGTCGGTACCAAGGCGGTGAATGCACTTTCTACTTTCTTCAGAGTAGAATCTGTTCGTGATAACCAACAAAAAGCAGCCGAGTTTTCAGCTGGTGATCTGACTTTAGAAGAAGATGTTCAGGAAACGACCAAGCGTAAAGGGACTAAAGTTACTTTCGTTGCCGATGAAACTATTTTCAAGCATTACAAGTATCGGAATGAGTACATCGTAAAAATGCTGAAAAACTATTGTTACCTGAACACCGGGTTAACAATCATTTACAACGGTGAGAAGTTTTATTCCGATAACGGTTTAAAGGATTTACTGGAAGAAACCATTACCGAAGAAGATTCTGTATACCCGATCATTCACTTAAAGGGTGATGATATCGAAGTCGCCATAACACACAGTAAAACACAGTATTCAGAAGAGTATTATTCCTTCGTAAACGGACAAAACACCACGCAGGGAGGAACGCATTTAGGTGCTTTCCGTGAAGCGATTGTCCGTACGATTAAAGAATTTTACAACAAACCTTTCGAGGCTTCCGATATCCGAAAATCTATCGTTTCCGCTATTTCAGTTAAAGTGGAAGAACCGGTTTTCGAATCACAGACTAAAACGAAATTAGGATCTACAGATATGGGGCCTAATTCGCCTTCGGTTAGAACTTTCGTCAACGATTTTATAAAAACCAAATTAGATAACTTCCTTCATAAAAATCCGGAAGTCGCCGATGCTTTGCTTCGCAAGATTTTACAGGCCGAAAGAGAGCGTAAAGAACTTTCCGGTATCCGTAAGTTAGCCAAAGACAGAGCAAAGAAAGCCAGTTTACACAATAAGAAATTACGAGATTGCCGTGTGCATTTAACCGATGCCAAAAACCCGCGAAGTCTGGAAAGTACGCTTTTCATTACCGAGGGGGATTCCGCGTCAGGTTCAATTACAAAGTCACGTGATGTAAATACACAAGCGGTTTTCAGTTTACGTGGTAAACCTTTGAACTCCTACGGGATGACCAAGAAGATTGTATATGAGAATGAGGAATTCAATTTACTTCAGGCAGCTTTGAACATCGAAGAAAGTATGGAAGATCTGCGTTACAACAACATCGTTATCGCAACCGATGCCGACGTCGACGGGATGCACATTCGTTTGCTGTTGATTACGTTTTTCCTGCAATTCTTCCCGGAACTGATCAAAGAAGGACATTTGTACATTCTGCAAACTCCATTATTTCGCGTTCGAAACAAAAAGAAAACGATTTACTGTTACAGCGAGCAGGAGCGAATCGACGCCATTGAAGAACTGAAACCGAAACCGGAAATTACCCGATTCAAGGGATTGGGAGAGATTTCGCCGGACGAGTTCAAACATTTCATCGGAGAAGACATCCGTTTGGATCCGGTTATGTTGGATAAGGCTACTTCCATTGAAACATTACTTGAATTCTATATGGGGAAAAACACGCCAGACCGTCAGGATTTCATTATCAAGAATTTGAAAGTAGAATTGGATACTGTGGAGGAATTAACTACTTAGAACAAACTATTTTTCAATCACAATTAATGTAAAATCATGATTAAAAGAATACTTGTTGCCTTTTTTACGCTGTTAAGTTTTTCAAGCTTTTCACAGGATATTAATCTTTCTCTTTTAGATATTAATAAAATAAGTGCTTCAAATCCTAAAGATTTTGTGGTGGTAAATAATGTTTATTATTTTATTGCCAATGGATTAGGTAGAGGGTATGAACTGTGGAGATCTGATGGAACAGAGTCTGGAACTTATTTCGTAAAAGATATAAACCCAGGGAAGAATAATGCTTTCATTTATGGGGAAAAATCAAATTTAACAAATATCAACGGAGTATTGTATTTCAGTGCAAACGATGGAGTGAATGGATCTGAGTTATGGAAGTCGGATGGTACAGAGGCAGGAACTGTTATGGTAAAGAATATTAATGCTTCTTCAAGCAGTTTACCTTATGGTTTTACCGCTTTGAACTCTGAAGTGATTTTTGCCTGTGAAGACGGAGTTCATGGGATAGAAGTATGGAAAACAAATGGCACAGAATCAGGAACAGTTTTATTAAGTGATATATCTGCCGGAACTTCAACAAGCTATCCGACTCATTTTATTTTTTTTAACAACAAAGTTTATTTTGAAGCTAGAGATGGTTTGTACGGCAGAGAATTATGGATGACTGATGGTACTTCTGCTAATACAATTATTCAAAATGATTTAAATTCGGGGAGCAACGATGGAGTTGATAATTTGACGAAGATGATGGTCTTCAACAATGAACTTTATTTTAGAGGAAATGACGGTAATAGAGGTTTTGAGCTATGGAAGACAAATGGAGCCGCAGGGAATGCAACCTTAGTGAAAGATGTTTATCCGGGATATTTGGATGGTTTTTTTGGGAACTTTTTGACTTCTAATTCCAATATGATTTTTTTTGATGGTAGAAACAGTGGACAAGGACATGAGTTATGGAAAAGTAATGGTACTTCAGCCGGAACATCTATTGTAAAGGATATCTATCCAGGCTATGATGATGGATTAGATTACCAAATAAATTTTTCATTTATAGGAGAGACTTTGTTTTTTCCTGGAAATAATGGCAACGGATCAGAACTTTGGAAATCTGATGGCAGTTCAGCTGGAACTGTATTGGTAAAGGAAATAATGCCAGGTTTAAATTCTAGCGATATCCTTTATATGAATTCGATTGATGGTACTTTGTATTTTTCAGCCCGTCAGGAGTTAGTAGAAAATAAAAATTATCTTTGGAAGAGTGACGGAACTAATGCAGGCACACAGTTAATAAATGAAGTCAATCTTAGAGGAATGGATGGTTATGCCGGAAATAAAATCTTTAAATGCAATAACAGTATTTTTTTTGCTGGTATTTCCTCTACAAATGGTTGGGAACTTTGGAAAACAGATGGAACAACGCTAGGAACAAATTTATTTAAAGACATCAATTATGAATATGGTTCAGATCCTGAAGATTTGATAGAATTAAATGGAAACATTATTTTTTCTGCAATTGCTGAATTTGGCAGAGAACTTTATAAATCTAATGGGACAGAGGCAGGAACATTTTTAGTAAAAGATTTTTCAAGTAGTTATGATGGACTGCACGATAACAACAATTACAATAGAAGTATCAGAGTAGGGAATAATGTGTTTTTTTCAGCAAGCACTGATCCAGAGGGAAGAGAATTATGGAAAACAGATGGTACAGAAGCTGGAACCGTTTTAGTTAAGGATATTGCTTCAGGCCAATACTATAATGGTTTGGAAGAAAATTTTGGGACCATATATGCTGTTTTAAATGGTATTGTTTACTTTCCAGCTAATGATGGAGTCAATGGAAGAGAACTTTGGAGATCCGATGGAACTTATTCGGGGACATATATGGTAAAAGACTTAACGGCAGGATCTTCAGATAGTACAATTTCCTCTTTTTGTGTCTTTAACAATAAGGTCTTTTTTGTTTTAAGGGGAGGACGGGAAATTTGGTATACGGATGGTACTGAAACAGGCACACAACTCTTTTATACAGCATATAATATAAATTATTTGAAGCCAGTTGGGAATAAATTATTTATCTGTGGTAATGTTACTAATTTATCTAGTGGGTCATTTTCTGTATTTGTAACCGATACAACATTATCAACACCATCGCTTTTACGCACATTTAACACACCGTATACAATTGGTCCAGTCACTGAATTCAACAATGAATTTTATTTTTTTGCACATGGCACAAACAGGAAAGCACTATTCAAAAGTGATGGTACAATTTTCGGAACAGTTAACGTAAAAGATAATTTAAATTTTGACAACAATTTTATAAAATTTAAAATTTGTGGAAATAATTTATATTTTACATATGGGCTAAGTTCAACAGGTGGTGAAAAACAGTTATGGAGAACAGATGGTACAGAGACCGGAACATTTTTATTAGCTACAGCTACTTTAACCAACTATATTATTAATTGTTTGACCTGTCATCAAAATCAATTGTTTTACTTCTTTGATTATCCTGTTTCAGAACTTAATAAATATCATTATAAAAATGTTTGGAAGACAGACGGAGTAAATGTAAGCAATCATAATCTGGCAATTGACAATTCTCAACAATTTTTAAATGATAACAATCATGGAGCTTATGACATGTTTAGTAGTAATAATAAAATTTATTTTTTGGCTAACAATGGTTATTCAGGCTATGAATTGTATGTGGCGGGGCCTCAAAACGTATTGTCTTTAAACGAATATAATTCGGATATTAAATCAGACGATAAAAATCAAATTTTGATTTATCCAAATCCGACAAATTCAATTGTGACTTTAAGATCAAATAGTGTAATTAATGAAGTAGTTGTTTTCGATTCTCTAGGAAAAAAAGTTCTTGAAACAATTATTGCTTCAGAAGAAGGAAGGATAGATTTATCATCGTTGAACTCAGGTTTATATCTGTTGAAAATTCAATCGAATGATTCAGCATCTTTTAGGAAAGTTATTAAAAAATAGTAATTTACCAGTTTGCAGTTTTTCTGCTTACTGTCAACTGTTAACTGAATACTGTTAACTAATTTATGAGCGAAGAAAACGAAAATATTGAAGATTTAACCCCAGAAGATAATTTCTCGGAAGAATCCCATTCCCAGGAAAGCCAGTCTTTCGAAGGAAATCATTTTTACGAACAAGAAGAAAACAATCCGGAGGATACCATTACCAAAGTAACAGGCATGTACAAGGATTGGTTCCTTGATTATGCTTCTTATGTAATCCTGGAGCGTGCCGTACCAGCCATAGAAGACGGATTCAAACCGGTTCAACGTCGTATCATGCACTCCATGAAAGAGTTGGATGATGGACGTTACAACAAAGTGGCGAACGTAGTTGGGCACACCATGCAGTATCACCCTCACGGGGATGCGAGCATTGGAGATGCCATGGTGCAAATTGGTCAGAAGGATTTATTGATTGATTGTCAGGGAAACTGGGGAAATATTTTAACAGGAGACGGTGCCGCTGCTTCGCGTTACATTGAAGCCAGAATTTCTAAATTCGGTTTGGAGGTTTTGTATTCACCAAAAATTACCGAATGGGGAGTTTCCTATGATGGTCGTCGTGCGGAACCGATCAATCTTCCGGTAAAATTCCCGTTGTTGCTGGCACAAGGTGGGGAAGGTATTGCCGTTGGTTTGTCTACTAAACTATTGCCTCATAATTTCAATGAATTAATCGATGCATCGATAAAAATATTAAAAGGAAAACCGTTCACATTATTTCCGGATTTTCCAACCGCTGGTATTGCCGATGTTTCCAATTATAACGATGGGTTGCGTGGCGGACGTGTACGCGTGCGTGCGAGGATTTCCCAATTGGACAAACAGACCTTAGTGATTACCCAAATCCCGTTTTCAACAAATACGTCATCATTAATTGACAGTATTTTGAAAGCGAACGATAAAGGGAAAATCAAAATCAAGAAAATTGAAGATAATACTGCGGCTGAGGTTGAAATCTTAATTCATCTTCCGCCAGGTGTTTCTCCGGATAAAACGATTGATGCACTTTACGCGTTTACAGCTTGTGAAACGTCAATCGCACCATTAGGTTGTGTGATTCAAAATCATAAGCCGTTATTTATCGGTGTTTCCGATATGTTGAAAATTTCAACGAATCGCACGGTTGATTTGTTGCGACAGGAGTTGGAAATCCAATTGCAGGAACTTGAAACCAAATGGCATTTTTCGACGCTTGAAAAGATATTCATTCGTGAAGAAATGTATATCGACTTTAAGCTGTATTCTGACAAGGAATCGTTATATGAGTACATGTACAAGCGATTTGAGCCATTCAGGAAACTGCTGATGCGAGATATCGTTGATGAGGATTTGCAGAAACTGACACAGATTCCGATGATTCGTATCACCCGTTTCGACTCTGATAAAGCGGATGAATTAATCGCGAAACTGGAAGACGAAATGGCCCAGGTGAAACATCATTTGGCACATTTGATTGAATTCGCCATCGACTATTTTGCCAAGCTGAAAGAGAAGTATGGAAAAGGGCGTGAACGTCAGACGGAAATCCGTAATTTCGATACCATTGAAGCGACGAAAGTAGTATTACGTAATACAAAATTGTATGTAAACCGTGAAGAAGGTTTCATCGGAACCGGACTAAAAAAAGACGAATACGTTGATGATTGTTCCGATATTGACGATGTTATTGTGTTCCTTCGCGATGGTAAAATGATGATATCAAAAGTTGATGAAAAGAAATTTGTCGGGAAAGATATCATTCACGTTGCTGTTTTCGATAAAAATGACAAGCGAACCATTTACAACATGATTTACCGCGACGGAAAATCGGGTTCCTCATTCATAAAGCGTTTTAATGTATCGGGAGTTACCCGTGACAAGGCTTATGATCTGACACAGGAAAAACCAGGCTCACAGGTATTGTATTTTTCACATAATCCGAACGGTGAAGCGGAAGTCGTAACTATTTTACTGCGTCAGGTAGGAAGCGTTAAAAAACTGAAATGGGATTTGGATTTTGCCGATATTGCCATAAAAGGAAGAGCTTCCAAAGGAAATACCGTGTCTAAGTATCCTATCAAGAAAATCGAACTGAAAGAGAAAGGAATTTCGACGTTAAGGCCTCGTAAGATTTGGTTTGATGATACCGTTCAGCGTTTGAATGTTGATGGAAGAGGGGAGTTATTGGGCGAATTCCGTCCGAATGACCGCTTGCTGATCATCAGTCAGTCCGGTAAGTTGAAAACGATTATTCCGGAACTGACCTCGCATTTCGATGAGGATATGATCATCCTTGAAAAATGGCATCCGACCAAACCGATTTCGGCCATTTATTATGATGGGGAAAAAGAGCGTTACTACATAAAACGTTTCCTTATTGAAAATGAGAACAAAGAGGAGATTTTTATTTCCGAACACGAGAAATCGCAACTGGAAATTGTTTCCACCGATTGGCGTCCTGTAGCAGAAATTATTTTTGCCAAAAGCAAAGGCGTTCAGAAGGAAAACCAGACCATTGATATGGAGCAGTTCATAGCCGTAAAAGGAATCAAAGCGTTGGGTAATCAATTGACGACAGATAAACTGAAACAGGTTAATTTATTGGAACCGTTACCTTATGAAGAGCCCGTTGAGGAAGTTCCTGCAGAATCGGAAATGAATCCGAATACTGAGCTGACAGACTATAACATCGAACTGGATGATGACGGTCAGATAACGTTGACTTTGGAATAATAAAAAAGCTCTCAAAACTGAGAGCTTTTTTATTTATAATTAGATTATTTTGATGCTTTTTTTGCTTTTTCGGTAGATTTAAAAGTTTAAATCATTGCATATAGAATTACTTTGGTAGTTAGAAGTAAATAACTTTTGATTGGGAATAAACAAAAAAGCCCTCAGTTTTGAGAGCTCTTTGATTGTATAACTGTATAAATGATTATTTACCTTTTTTACGCATTTTCATGTTTAGGAATTCCACTGCCAATGAAAACGCAATGGCAAAATACAGATAGCCTTTCGGAACCACCCCGACATGTTGTCCCACTAAGGAAGCATCAGATAGGTGCATACTCTCGGTTATAAGCATAAAACCGATAAGAATCAGGAAAGCTAAACCTAAAATCTGGATTGATGGGTTTGCATTAACGAAATTACCAACCGGTACCGCGAACAATAGCATTACTCCTACGGAAATCACTACCGCAGTAACCATGATGTATAATGCACCAGTTACACCGTTGGTCATACCAACTGCCGTAAGGATACTGTCAACGGAGAAAATAAGGTCGATTAACAAAATCTGAACAATTACGCTGCCAAAAGATTTAGCTGCAGATGTTTTTAATTCTTTTTCTTCTTCTCCTTTATGATCTACTTTCTCATGGATTTCTTTGGTACTTTTATAAATCAGGAATATACCTCCAAGCAGCAATATTATGGCCTGTCCCGTAAACTTAGCGTTGAACCAGCCCAGTTCAAGACTAAACCACGGTTTTTTCATGGCAATCAGGTAAGTGATTCCCATTAATAAGCCAATTCGCATGAACATGGCTAAAAATAATCCAATTCGTGTGGCTTTTTTTCTTTTTTCAGCCGGTAATTTTCCGGTAACAATAGAAATGAAGATGATGTTGTCAATACCTAATACAATTTCCAAAAAGGTAAGGGTTAATAAAGCGATCCACGCATCAGGAGTCAGAAATACTTCCATTATAAAATTTTAAATTATAAAGCTGTTAAACGTATGTTATTCGATTTTTGTTACAGAACCGCGTTGTTTTTTACCGTCTCCAACGAAAGCATATTCAAATGAGTATCCTTTTTCATTGGTTGTCAGTATTTTCATTGCGATTGCTTTTTTTTCCTGCATGGTTTTAGGATGTAATTTTTGAAGCACAAATTCACAATCGTTTACCCAGCGCACAGATGCTGTATCTGTTTTTCCGTTGAAGGTTTCGATCTGAAGTGTTTCTGTACGTTCGAAAACCGATTTTTTTTCTTCACCGTTGATTTGCTGTACGAATTCAAATTTTCCTGTTTTGAAATCTTTGCAGTTGCGTTCCTGATTGTAGCAGGAAATTAATAAAGTAAGGATAGGAAGTAGGTATATTTTTTTCATTTTAGTTTGTTAAGTTCATCATCTGTAAAATGCTTTGTGCTTTTTTCTTTCGAAAATTTTTCGGCATTGTAATCGTCTGATTTGTTTTTCGGAATGGAAAGGCTTGTCCATTCTGTTTTTTTAAGCATTTTGGCATAAAATACAATTTGGCCTACATGGTACGGATAATGTGCCAGCTGACGGTTAATTGCTTCCATTACATTATGTCCTTCGTTTCTGATGTAGATGATTTGTGAAAGCTGTTTGGGCTCTAAAGCATCGAGTGCATCCGAAAAACATTTCCATCCTTTTTCCCAGGAAGCCATTACTTCTTCTTTGGTTGTGAAGGTTTGTTCGAATTCACCGTCCCTGTTGCGCCATTCTTTTTCGCCATCTGATGTAAGGAAATCGGTCCAACGCGACAACATATTTCCGGAAAGGTGTTTAACGATCACCGCAATAGAATTCGTATTGTCGTTAACAGTAACAAAAAGCTGTTCCGGTTCTAATTGCTCAATGGCTTTTTCGCCGATTGTTTTATAATACAGAAACAGTTTTTTTACACTTTCCAGATATGATTTATTGGTCTCCATCGAACAAGCTTTTTACCATGGTTTGTATTCCTTTGAACATCAAAAACATCGATCCGATACAAAAAAGGATACCTATCCCCAGAATTGGAATATATAATGGATGTTCCTGATTTTTAAATGAACTGTGAATTATTGTTGGTCCGATAAACATTAGCGGCACTGCAAATGCCAGATATCGGATTCCTTTCATTAATAATGCTTTGTTTGTTGACATGATTTAAAATGTAATTTGAAGTCCGTACCCGTTGGCATTCGTTAAAATATTCAGGTCAAAGCCTGTTGCACCTAGGGCTGTCTTTATTTCATCGTTATAAATTTCGAGAGCTTTTTGCAGCGAAATTTTCTGCGCAGAAGCCATTGTCAGGATAAAGAAGCAAAATAAAGCAAGCAATTTTTTCATGGTGACTTCGATATTGATTTGTTGTAACTGTTTTTAAAAAGTCATTCGTAAACCCAATCCTTTTCCGTTTGAAACTATGGACATCGATTCAAAATTGAAACCGCTGTCTTTTTTTGATAATGCAGCATTATAATCTTTCACGACGGTTTTTAATTTTTTAGTGGAAATGTATTTAATAGGTACTGACAAGAAAATCGACGCAACTCCTACAACCGTTAGTGCTGTTGGATATTCACCTTCTTTTGTGGCTGCGACAATTAAGTCGGTTGCCGCCAAAGCTATTCCTCCGTACATTAGTGCGTTTCCAAAGATTTTTTCTGATCTTCCTTCATTGTAAGATTCCAGTATTTCTGGTTGTTTTATCAGTAATTCCCTAACCTCTTTTGATGCCAGTTTTTGGTTGTTCGAATCAAAAATTCTTCCTCCCGTTTTATATTTAAGTTCTTGAGAAAAGGCTGATAACGATGCTAATAGGAATAAAGATACAATAATTTTGAATTTCATTTGATCCTAGATTATTTATTGAAATTTTCAACCGCTTTTCTAACGCTTCCGTGTTTTTCCAACAATGCTTTTGCTTCGTCATAGGATACCGGAATTTCTCCCATTATCATGCGGACACCACGATCGATTAATTTTACATTGCTCAATTGCATATCGACCATTTTATTACCTTTTACTCGCCCAAGCTGAATCATGGTTGCCGTAGAAATCATGTTTAAAACCAATTTTTGGGCAGTACCGGCTTTCATACGGCTGCTTCCGGTTACGAATTCCGGTCCAACAACTACTTCAATGGGGAATTGAGCCGTTTTGGACAACGGACTTCCTTCGTTGCAGGTAATACATCCGGTGATGATATTGTTTTCGTTGCATTTTTCCAATCCACCGATTACATATGGTGTCGTTCCTGAAGCCGCAATTCCGATTACAAAGTCATTTTCGTTGATATTCCATTCGGACAAATCTTTCCAGGCCTGTTCTTTATCGTCTTCTGCAAATTCCACAGCTTTACGGATGGCAGTATCCCCGCCCGCGATGATTCCGATTACCAAATCAAACTGAACACCAAAAGTAGGAGGACATTCGGAAGCATCTACAATTCCTAATCGTCCTGAAGTTCCTGCTCCGATGTAGAATAGTCTTCCGCCTTTTTTCATCTGTTCCACAACTTTAGAAACCAGGATTTCGATTTGTGGTAAAGCTTTTTCGACCGCAAGCGGAACGGTTTTATCTTCGTTGTTGATATTGGTCAGTAAATCGTGCACCGACATTTTTTCAAGTTGCTCGTAATTTGAGGATTGTTCTGTGGTTTTGGTAAAAGTCATTTTATAAGTTGCTAAGTGGCTTAGGTTCAAAGTTACAAAGTTTCTTTTGGATTGCGATCGTACTTTAGTGCAGTTTTTTGCGTGAGGGATAATAGTGGAAATCCTTTTTTGTTTAGAAAAAACGTAATTTTTAAGCCGAACGTTCTAACAAAAAAGATTGCAACGTCCCGATAGCTATCGGGAAGCCCGACCCTTGCGGTCACGCCTAAATCTACATAAAATACGCCAACACAATTCCGAGTAAAATAGCCGAAAGTTTTGCCATGTTGAATTTGTGTCCGTCACTGGTTTCAAAAATGATGGTCGATGAAATATGAAACAGGATTCCGATAACAAATGCCGTGATTTCTGAGTAGAAATGAGTAATCATTGGTGCTCTTTCCGAAACGATAGTTCCAAGAGGCGTCATGGCTGCAAAAGCGAGCATGAATACCAATATGGAAGCTTTGTTCAGATGTGATGCGCTTAAAAAAGTAGTCAGGATTATGGCAATAGGGAAGTGGTGTACCGCAATTCCCCAGGCTAAATCGTGATGATGGCTCACTGGCATTCCTTCCATCAGTGCGTGCAGACACAAACTTATGAATAATGCCCATGGGATATGATACATGGTATTGTGTCCGTGCACATGTCCGTGTTCGGCTCCTTCCGAAAAATATTCGAGTATGATTTGAAACACGATACCAAACATGATGAAAAAACCGATGTTACCGTGCACGTGACCGTCTGAGGTTGCGTGATGTGCCGATTCATAGACGGTAGGTAACAGGTGTGAAACCGTTAATGCCAATAAAAAAGAACCACTGAATGCAAGCAGTACTTTTAGGCTTTTTTTGCTTTTCGGACGGAAAAAAGTGGCTATAACATAACCTATAATAACCGAAAGTAAAGGCAGCAGGTATATCATATTATTTGAATATCATTATGAGGCGTTGCGAATCGTTTTTAAAGAATTTGCGCAGTTTATAATCGCCGAAAACATCCAAAAGATAAATTCCGGCTTCTTCCATCATCTGTTCAAAATCGTTTAAAGTTAAGGCTTTTACTTTTTCGGTGAAATGAAAATGTTGTCCGTCGGCATCAAAATCGATTTCTTTGAATATATGATTGTCTTTTACGTAGCGTTTTATGTGAAAATCGATTCCGTCTACAGTTTTTACTTCTTCCGGAACCAGATTGTTGATGACATAGTTTACGTTCATAAAGTCAATTACCCCAAACCCGTATTCGGAAAGGCTGTCGTGAATAGCTTTTAACGTGGTAAAGTTATCATCGTCGTTTTCAAAATACCCGAAACTCGTAAACAAATTGAAAACGGCATCAAATTTTTCTTCGAACGGAAGGCGCATATCGTGCACAGTGAAATGCAGTTTTTCATTGGCGGCCACAGAAGCTTCCGCAATACTGTTTTCGGATAGATCGGCTCCCGTAACATCAAATCCCAATGTGTTCAGATACATGGAATGGCGCCCTTTACCACAAGCCAGGTCCAGGATTTTAGCATCCTCCGGAAGGTTTAAATAATGCGTAAGGTTGTCCATGAAATGTTGGGCTTCCGCTTCGTCGCGCTCTTTGTATAAAATATGATAGTAAGGAGTATCGAACCAGGAGGCAAACCAGTTTTCGGTAGATTTTTTTTGTGCTTCAGACATGTATTCTTCTGTTGGAGGATAATTAATCTTGCAAATTTAGCGTATTTTTGCCGATGTAATCCAATTTAGGAATCGGAAATTAGGATTTTAAGGATTGCGATTGAAATTAAATTATGGAGCAGAATTTTAAAATGATTGCCAAAACTTTTTTTGGCTTCGAAGAAATATTAGCAAAGGAGTTGCGTCAGCTGGGCGCACAAGATGTTGAAATGGGAACCCGTATGGTAAGCTTTGCGGGGGACAAGGGATTTATGTACAAAGCGAATCTGGCATTGCGCACGGCTTTGAAAATTTTGAAGCCTATCTATCAGTTTCGTGTTTTTAATGAAGCGAGTCTGTATAAAGGTATTCAGGGGATTGACTGGTCAAAGTACCTAAATGAAAATCAGACATTTGTGGTGGATGTAACTTTGCATTCGGAACATTTTAATCATTCACAATTCGTGGCTTTGAAAACAAAAGATGCGATTGTGGATCAGTTTCGCGATAAATTCGGAAAGCGTCCGAGTATCGACAAGGATTTTCCGGATTTAAGAATTAATGTTCACATTGATCGTGACCAGTGTTCGGTTTCTTTAGACAGTTCGGGTGATTCATTGCATCACAGAGGGTATAAAACAGCAACCAATATCGCACCGATTAATGAAGTTTTGGCAGCAGGAATGTTATTGCTTTCCGGTTGGGACGGACAGGGTGATTTTATAGATCCGATGTGCGGTTCGGGAACTATTTTAGCCGAAGCAGCGATGATTGCCTGTAATATTCCTGCAAACATCAACCGTAAGGAATTTGCATTTGAACGTTGGAATGATTGGGACAACGATTTGTTCGACCAAATCATGAATTCACTGATGAAGAAGGTCAAGGATTTCCATTATACGATTACGGGTTATGATAAAGCGCCGTCTGCTGTTATGAAAGCTAAAGACAATATCAGAAATGCTAATCTTGATGAGTACGTAAAAATCTCAGAACGTAACTTTTTTGATACCGAAAAAGAAACACGCGGACCATTACATATGGTTTTCAATCCGCCTTACGGAGAGCGTCTGGATATTGAAATGGAACGCTTCTACAGGGAAATCGGTGATACATTAAAGCAAAGCTATCCCGGAACAAATGCCTGGTTCATCACAGCAAATCTGGAAGCGCTTAAGTTTGTAGGTTTAAAACCTTCCCGAAAAATCAAGCTCTTCAACGGTAAGCTGGAAGCACGTTTAGTGAAATACGAAATGTATGAAGGAAGTAAGCGTACTAAATTCCAGAATTTAGGGGATAACAATTAATAAAAAGAAATAAGTCTCAGTCTTTCAACTCATAACTAATAATTCATAATTAAGGGAATGACTTTAAAAACCAAATCAATAGTATATAATTTTTTAGGCTTTGCCTTATTATTCATTATCGTACGTTTTGTGGCGGCGACATTTACAAATCTTACCGGGTTTTGGTTGCCTTTAACGGCTGCTGTTGCAGCTTCAATTCTGGCACCAAAATTTCAGGTGATAAAAACACACGAAGGGGAGAAAATGTATGTGAAATGGTTGTTTATTAAAGGAGTGAAGGAGCTAAAATAGTTTCCTTTTAAAAATAAAAAATCCCAAATCAATAGAACATGATTTGGGATTTTTAATAAATTACAATTCCTTATAAGTAGTAATGTTATTTTTTATTTAGAACGCTTATAAAGTGGTATAAAATAGCTCACGCTGTAATTAAAACCTACACCAAAATGGCCGCCTTCATAAGTTCTGTTGAACCCAGGTATGAACAGATTATCAAAATTCTCAGGACGTTTTTCATGTAACATATAATTCAGACGTAGTGAAATACCTAAATACAGGTTATTAACCATCTCTGCTTTTAAACCGGTAACCACTTCAAGCCATCCGGCAGTCAGTCCATCAAATTTTTGTCCCGGATACTTAGTAGTTTCTCCAAAATATGGATTTGTATTATAGATACTGTAACTGTTCAGTTGTTGGGAAAACGAACTTGCCCCGTAACGCATTCCCACATAAATCATGTTTTCCATATCCAGCCAGTTCCCATAGGTGTTGTAGTCAAATCCTAATTTGACATAACTTCCGCGGGTAGTGAAATTTACCTGGTCTTCGTCAACGGTTTTCTTTTCATTTCCGAATTCGCCGGCAATATAGACTTTCTTTGTTAAACGATAATCACCTACAACTTCGAATCCTTTATAATGGTCGCTGTCATATATGGATTTTGCCAATCGGTGTAAATCCAATCCAACCCGAATTCCGTAACGTTCCGTTTTTGGTTTTTTTATTGTGTCTTTTGATTTTTCCTGAGCCGATAATGTTGTTACTGAAACCAACATCAAAGCTATACTAAAAATAGATTTTAATGTGTGTTTCATTTTCATATTGAATGTTAGGTTGTGCTACGAATCGGGACAAAACCCAAGGGGAGCCGTCGTCAGTTAAAATTGGATCTTCGGTAAGTTGAAATACTGTCTTGTATCCGCAGGCTCTGGAAACATAGATGTCGTTTCTGTCATAGTTAAAAGTCAAAACATCAATATTATCATTGGCCGGATTGGTATCGGAACCATTTTGAATAAATTGTAGTATGGTCTGATCTTCGTTTGTTTTTAAGGGAACCTCGATTTTGCTTACGCCAGTATATGCAAAACCAGTTGAAAATCCGGGTGCTACAACAGCAAGGTTAGTAACAGGTTTTAAATTTTCCGGATGGGCTGCATCATAAAATTCAATAACAAGATTTGGTGTAGTAGGGGTTCCTTCCGGACAGATATCATCTTTCTCGCAACTCCAGAATGAATTGGCGAGAAGTAGTGAAAGGGCGATTATTGTTAGTCTTTTCATCTGGTTTTTCAATTCTGAAATCTAACTTCTTTTTTCTAAAAGTACAACGTTTTCCACGTGATGCGTTTGCGGGAACATGTCTACAGGACGCACTCTGGTTACTTTGTACATTTCGTCCATCAAAGCCAAATCACGGGCTTGCGTAGCCGAATTACAACTTACATAAACCACTTTTTCAGGGGCGATGCTTAAAATCTGTTTCACTACATCGGCGTGCATACCGTCACGAGGCGGGTCAGTGATAATTACATCCGGGTGTCCATGTGTTCTGATGAAATCGTCATTGAATATATGTTTCATATCACCCACAAAGAATTCACAATTGGTAATGTTGTTGCGTTTTGCGTTTTCTTTAGCATCAGCAATCGCTTCGGGAACAGCTTCCACACCAATCACTTTTTTCGCTTTTTTTGAAACGAATTGCGCAATGGTTCCTGTACCGGTATATAAATCGTAAACAAGTTCTTCTCCTGTTAATCCAGCAAATTCTCTTGTGATAGAATACAGTTCGTATGCTTGTGCCGAATTTGTCTGATAAAAAGACTTTGCATTGATACTGAAATTCAGTCCTTCCATTTCTTCAAGGATATATTCTCTTCCTTTGAAAAGGATGACGTCCTGATCGTATATAGTATCGTTTGCTTTTTGGTTGATAACGTATTGTAAAGAAGTTATTTCCGGAAAACGCTCGGCAAGGAAATTCAATAATAGTTCGCGCTTTGCTTTATCATCTTCAAAAAACTGAATCAATACCATGATTTCTCCGGTAGAAGAAGTACGAATCATCAAAGTTCTTAATAAGCCTTCGTGATTTCTCGGATTGAAAAAAGACAAATCGTTCTCATTGGCAAATCTTCGGATTTCGTTACGAATATCGTTCGAAGGATCTTGCTGTAAATGACATTTGTTGATATCCAAAATTTTGTCCCACATTTTTGGGATATGGAAACCTACTGCATTTTTATTGTCAAGTTCTGCTCCGCTGTCCACTTCTTCCTGAGTCATCCAGCGTGAACTTGAGAATCCGAATTCCATTTTATTTCTGTAGAAAAACTGTTCTTTCGACCCTAAAATAGGCTCAAATTCCGGTAATTCAATTTTTCCGATTCTTTTTAAATGATTATAAACTTCCTGATTTTTATAGAACAATTGCTGTTCGTATTTCATGTTTTGCCACTTACAGCCACCGCAAACTCCAAAATGTTCGCAAACTGGTGTTGTTCTGTGTTCTGAATATTCGTGGAATTTTATCGCTTTTCCTTCAAAATAGGATTTACGTTTTTTAAATGTCTGAACGTCAACTACGTCGCCAGGAACAACATTAGGTATAAATATAACCTGACCTTCTGGGGCTTTTGCCACCGATACGCCTTTTGCACCTGCATCAAGGACTTTTACGTTTTCGAATACGATTTTGTCTGTTTTTTTTCTTCCCATGGGGCAAAGATAATGAAACCGTATTCAGTTATTAATAGTTAGTGTCGAGTTTTTTATCATATGAATAGGGTTAATAAAAACTCAATTAACATAAAATTAGTAATGCGTTACTGCATTAATAAATATTTTAGTTTGCAAACTAACCGACATATGAAAAAACTTTATTTTGTTTTGACTCTTTTAGGCTTTTCAACAACTTTGTTTTCCCAATCTAAAATGAATGGAAAAGTTTTAGATGAGAATGCTTTGATTCCGAATGTTGAAGTGATAAATGCTACTAAAAAACTAATTGTAAAAACTAATGATGAAGGTTATTTTCAAATTTTGGCTGATGTAAATGATGAAATCATTATTTATTCAAAAAATTACCTTGAGAAGTATATAAAGGTGAAAAAAGAAGATTTAACCAATGAAAATAAAATTGTTTTGCAAAAGAAACAAATTGAGTTGGAAGAACTTAAGATTGACAAACTTTCAACTTTCAAAGTGGATATGAGTTATGAATCTTTAAAAATGGCAAAAATATACAAAGAACAATCCAGGCCGAAACCAGTAGGCGTTTATACGGGCGAAATTCAAAATGGAGTTGATTTTGTTGCCGTAGGAGGTAAGCTGGCGGATTTATTTCGAAAACTTTTTAATAAAAATGGAAAAAAGGAAGAGTCAAAAAGAACAGAAAGTTTTAGCACAATGGCAAAAAACAGGTTTACTTATGATTTTTTTACCCGAAATCTTAACCTAGATGAAAATGAAATTGATTTGTTTTTGACTTTTTGTGAAATGGATAAAGCCTCTAATGCGTTTCATAAGAAATCCGGTATTCTTGATCTAATGGATTTCCTGCTTAAAAAAAGAGGAGAATTTAAATAGTAATTTTCATATGAAAAATCTCCTTATCATGAGAATATTGATATGATGGAAGCCGAAATTGACAAAATATAATCAGGTAACTTAAGATGAATTCTTACCAGATTATTATTAGATAAAATTATAAAAAGATAACGGCAGTTTGTTCAGTGCAAACTGCCGTTACCTATTTTAAAAAACTAACTCAAATCGTTTATAGTAAGCCTCAAATACAAGCGAGACCATAAAATTTAAAAATGAATTGTAAAATTACCATCCGTAATGGTTACAGATCCCGGTCCGCTCTCGGTCTCCTGCATAGTGCCTGAAAAAGTTCCGCTCATTTTTTTTGTTGAGTTTTCATTGATGGTTACAGGGAAAGATTCAACAGGTTTTGCCTCATAATAAGTTCCGGTTTCTGAATACTGGATAAAATACGGTACGCCGCTATCACGCGATAAATTCAGTTCAAACGTATTGGTTGGATCATCAGTCATCTGAGCCGTGATTTCAATATCGGTATAGGCCGGATATTCTAAAACCTTAGCACTTGCTACTTTGAAAACTTTTTGAACACCATTAACCTTTGCGGTAAAAACATTGTTAGAATTAGGATTCGGATTTGGATTTGGCGTAGCGTCATTGCCGTCTTCATCTTTTGAACAGGATGATATGAAACCGACAGACAGGATTGCTAAAAATAAGATAATTTTTTTCATAATCGTAGTATTTTGATTTCTAATTGAGTGAATTTAATCGAGTAAGTGAATTTAGCTATAATAACTGAATTTCTCTTTTCAGAAGTAGCTAAAATCGTTATCGGTAATGGTAAAATCGTTAAATAACACGTGAAAAAAAAAGGAGAACTTCGAAATACATTTGTATTTTTGGAGTACATTTTACCTCACTTAAAATCCAGGAAATAAATGAAAACCCATCTGGCACTTTTACGCGGAATAAACGTTTCCGGCCATAATATGATAAAAATGGAAGACCTTAAAGCTTTGTTGGAGCGTATGAGATTTGCCAATGTGAGAACCTATATTCAATCCGGCAATGTTTTTGTCGATTCGGATGAAGAAGATGGTCCAAGTGTCGGATTTAAAATCAAACAGGAAATCTTCAAAGAGTGGGGGTATGATGTTCCAATAATCGTAATTACCAAGGAAGATTTGGAGGCTTCACTTCAGAATAACCCTTATATGAAAGAAAAAGATGTTGATACAAAAAAGCTGTACTTTACTTTCATCTCTAAAGAATTAGACGCGAACAGTATCCATGAACTGAAAATGAGTCAGGTTAAACCCGATGAAGCAGTAATCGATAAGAATAGAATCTATATTAAATATGCAGTAGGAGCGGGTAAGACGCGTTTCGACCAAAAATACATTGAGAAAAAGCTCAATGTAACGGCAACGATGCGTAATCTGAATACCGTTACTAAGCTTTTGGAAATGTATAATGAATAGTTAGTATTTGTTGTTAAGTGTTTTTATAAAAGCAATCAAATCCTGAACTTCAGTTTTGGTTAGATTCAGTTTGTCTGTCGGTAAGGTCTGATTCTCTAAGTTGATACCAATACCGGAGCCTCCACCTCGATTATAGAAGTCGATAACATCCTCTAATGTTTGATAAACACCGTTATGCATGTACGGAAAAGTTACAGCACTATTTCGAACCGTCGGAGTTTTGAAGGCATGTTTTTTTAAAGGAGCTTTGGTTATCATGTATTCACCTAAATCGCCATCGACCACAGCATTTTTTGTGGCGTTTTTTGAAGGAACTCCCAAAACCTCGCTCTCCGTTTCGTTAAACAAAGGGGGGACACAGCCGTTAAAAAGCGGAAAGAAATGACAGGTCGCACATTTGGCTTTGCCCATATATAAATTGAATCCTTTTTTTTCATTTTCGGAAAGCATAGTTTTTCCCAGCAGATAATCGTCGAATCGGGAATTTAGCTTGGATAAAGAGCGCACATAACTTGCCATTGCTTTCAGCAGATTTTCTTCAGTGATTTCTTTTTCATCCGGAAATGCTTTTCGGAATCCGGCCTGATATTTAGAACTGGATTTAACCTTAGTCAGTGCATGAGCGAAACTGCCGTGCATTTCATCTTTATTGTTGATGACTGCTTTGGCTTGATCTTCAAGATAACTCACACGGCCGTCTAAAAACAATGTACTCTGAAAACCTGAATTCAAAAGCGTGGGCGTATTTCGGGAATGGGATTTGTTTTCAATAGCTTTGATTTTATGATCTGCATAGCCTTGAGAAGGAATGTGACAACTCAAGCAGGAGACTTTGTCGTTTCCGCTTAAAATCGTATCGGAGAAAAGTTGTTCACCTAATAAAATTTGGGCCGGAGACGGATTTCGGTTATAAACCGGGGCAAAATAATCAACATTGAAAGCCGTTTCTTCAAAAACGGAAGGAATATCAAAATTGATTGCACTAGGATACGGATTGTTCTTAATGTTAAGCTGTTTTTGAATCTGATGGATTTTTTTTGAAAGGGGAATGCAATACTTTACGATGAAATCGGCACGGTTAAAAGTATCGAAATTTTGATTGTTATTTAGATAATCGATGGTTTCGTTTACCAATTTAGTCAGGGATTTATCTTTTTTGAAAACCGAAACAGTTTCAACAATACTTTCAATGGTTGATTTTGTTTCAGGAAGGGAATGTAAAGCTATAGGCGAATCAAATCCCGAAATTCCTAAACTCATCATTCGCAACATTGCCAATTTCTGGGCTTCAAAAATGTTGCTGTCGGATAGCTGAATGGTTTCAATGGTAGCTTTTACAGATTGAGTGTAACCATTTAAAATTCCGGTTTGCTTTCGGAGCTCATTCCAATCTGTATCATCAGAAAAAAGCAATTCTTCCACTTTTTGAAATCCGCTCGCTTCTTCTTCTTTTCGGCTGTTTTCATGGATATCGTTTTTGTCGATAGCTGCACCATTTAATTTCAGTGCTGTTTCCGGAAGATAAAAAGCCAATAATGCTTCTGTTTTTTTATACTTAAGTCGTACTTCTTTGAACTTTTGCTGTGTTAACTTTTTGTTCAGACCATTTTGGACAGCAGTGTTCAATTCGACCGTTTTTTGTGCAAAATCGATGTAATTTTTAAAAAGAAGCTGCTTCGTTTTTTCTGTTGGGGGAAGATTTACGAATTCTTTTTCCTGACAGGAAATAGCTGTAATCAGGGTGAGAAGCAGTACAATTATTTTTTCCATTGTGCATGTAAATTGAAAATTAGGAACATGATAAGTCACGTTCCTAATTTATTGGGATTCTTTATTTTAAAACTATCTTGGTAAACCTTTAATTAAAACAACCTGACTTCCCTGATTTTCATTCGGACGTACAGTACCGCCGTCTACACCTTTGAAAGTATCCATCTTCCAGGTATGTGGCTGAATGGAAAGCATGAACGTATTTGGTATGCCAATAGTTTCTGATACGTCAATTAGCGCGCCATATTCCCATGAACCTAAAGCTGAAGTTGCACTTAAGAATTTGTTGTTTAGATCAGCTCGTTTGTGATCTAATTCGAAAACCACTTTAAGTTCTTTGGTAGCGATATTGTATTGGTAGATGTAAGCATCGTGTGTTTCGTCTCCATATCCGTTGGAATCTTCCTGAATATAAACATAGTTTTTGGTTACACAGATGTTGTCCGGATTTTGGAATAATTTTGCTTTTCCGCTTCGGTTATCACCATCCAATACTAGCGTAAGTTTTCCGGTTAACGCATTGTTTGCATCCAATTCCAATTTATAAACACGTCCGTATTTTGAACGGGAATTATCGGCATTAGAACCTGTATTGTTTTGTCCCGTTACGTTGAAGTAAATTTCTCTTTCTTTTCCGTCTTCTTTACGGTAATCGATGTCTTCAACACGGCCGAAGGAAATCGCATTTAAATTTTGTGCCGCCTGATTATTCTGTAAACCGGTGTTGGTTTTTGCATTAGGTACTTCAATGAACTGAACAGGATAGGAGCTGTTTTCAATCATTGTTCTTTCATTGGTAACATTATCAGTGCGTTTTAGAACAAAGACTCTTCCGTTGTTTAAATCTCCGGTTGATGATTTGTACATTACTAATTGTCCGCCATAAGCGCCTGAATCGTCATCACCTAATAAAACAACGGTTTGAGCAGTATAAGCATTTTTAGATAGAGGAACAGCGTTTTCCGCACACCATCTTCCGAAACCTAAAACAGGCCTTGGTGTTGAGCTGTTTGCTTTTGTATCAAATGGAGTAATTCCGTGAACTTGTGATTCGCTGTCGCTTTCTCCGGCTGTCAGGAAAAGAGGTCCGAATCCATGCGTTTCTGGCATTGCCAACGTTGCAGAACATAATCTGTTTCCTGATCCGTTCGAATTCAGGACATATTCGCCGGCAACGGGTTTGAAGGTTTTATCAAACTTGATTTTTGAAACAGAAAAGTTATCTTCATTATTTACCAGAAAGGAAAAAGTCCCGTCTGAATTTTTGAATAATCCTGAACCGTCAGCCGAACCACCAAAAACGAACTCCGGGGTTTCCCTGAAATCATCCTCACTTGAAAAAAGAGAAAATACTTTTAGTGAAGAAAATTCCGACTTGGCATTGATCAGTGCCGGAGTGACAGAATGATTTTTTAAAGTAACAGGATTGGTAGGCTCATTAGTAGTAGGAGCTGAACCTTCGTCAGAATTACAGGCAATTAAGCCGATAAGCATTGACGTACCTAAAAAGGCATAAGTAAACTTCATGGTTTTTAATTTTTTTGTTAGACAGGGCAAACCTAATGAAGCAGTGTTAAGTCAATTTTGATTGATTATTCTTATAATGTTATGTTTTTGAGTAATTTTAACAGATTTTGTTGTATTTTGTTATCAGAATGTAATGTAATTGGTTTTAATTACGATTATTATAATTTTAAATTCAATAGAAGGTATTTGTTATAAAACTATTAAATTAAATTTCTCAAACTTATTTTTTTCATTTTGAATTGCTAACTTGCGTAAAATTACCAATAACAGGTAAAATATAAAGAAACTACTACAAACACCTATATAATATGCAAGTTTTAAAGAAAATGAGTTCAGCCGAAGCAATTCAGTTAGAGGACAAATACGGAGCGCATAATTATCATCCGCTTCCTGTTGTTTTGAGTAAAGGAGAAGGAGTATATGTATGGGATGTGGAAGGAAAAAAATATTATGATTTCCTTTCAGCGTATTCAGCTGTAAACCAAGGTCATTGCCATCCAAGAATTGTTGGAGCTATGGTAGAACAGGCTCAAACACTTACGCTTACATCTCGTGCTTTTTACAATGATAAATTGGGTGTTTATGAAGAATTTGTAACCAACTATTTTGGTTTTGATAAAGTGCTTCCAATGAATACCGGTGCTGAAGCTGTTGAAACGGCTTTGAAATTATGCCGTAAATGGGCGTATGAGAAGAAAGGAATCAATGAGAATGAAGCTCAGATAATTGTTTGTGAAAATAATTTCCACGGAAGAACCACGACAATTATTTCTTTCTCTAATGATGAGAATGCACGTAAGAACTTCGGACCTTACACTGCAGGTTTTATTAAAATCGCTTATGATGATTTAGATGCTTTGGAAAAAGCAATAACTTCTTCACCGAACATTGCAGGATTTCTAGTTGAGCCAATTCAAGGTGAAGCGGGAGTTTATGTTCCTTCGGAGGGTTATTTGGCAAAAGCAAAAGAATTGTGCGAAAAGCATAATGTTTTATTTATTGCGGATGAGGTTCAGACCGGGATTGCCCGTACAGGAAAATTGTTAGCAGTACACCACGAAAACGTTAAGCCGGATATTTTGATTTTAGGAAAAGCAATTTCAGGAGGTGTCTATCCGGTTTCTGCAGTTTTAGCTGATGATGCTATCATGAATGTGATCAAACCAGGACAACACGGTTCTACTTTTGGTGGAAACCCAATTGCCGCTGCAGTAGCTATCGCTGCTTTGGAAGTTGTAACCGATGAAAAATTAGCTGAGAATGCTGATCGACTAGGAAAAATTTTCCGATCTGAAATTGGGAAATATATTGAAACTTCAACTATTGCTACATTGGTTCGCGGAAAAGGATTATTGAATGCAGTTGTAATTAATGATACAGAAGAAAGCGATACGGCATGGAACATTTGTATGGCATTGCGCGATAATGGTTTGTTAGCAAAACCAACTCACGGAAACATTATTCGTTTTGCACCGCCTTTGGTTATGAACGAAGAAGAGCTTTTAGATTGTGTTGGTATTATCATCAAAACGTTAAAACAGTTTGAGAAATAACATAAAGGATAAAGGACATAAATAAAAAAAATCCGCTGAAAAGCGGATTTTTTTATGGTTTAAAATGATTATTGTCCAAAATACTCTCTCATTTTTTCTTGCAATAATTCCTGATCCTGCAATGCTTCCCATCCGAAAGTACTAATTATCCAGGCAACCATAATAAGGTATAGAACTCCCAGAACAATTCCGATGATACAAAGTATTTTACCTGTTTTAATGTTATTGAAATTGGAATACCCACTTGGGTTTTCATTATATGTTTTGATGTCTTTGTTTGCTAAATACATTCCAACCCCTCCCAATAGGATGCTGACTATACCATAGCAGCAGCAGGTGATGATAGACAGGATTCCCAGTATAAGCACTGGTGTCGCATTAGGTAGTTTTTGTTGGGCTTCAAAATTGTTGAAATTTGTTTCTTCCATAATTGTTTTTGGTTAGATATGAAAATGTTTTATGAAATAGGAAACGACCATAATAATGGCGTTTGCTATTGCTAAGGTGATTATTGGTTTATGATAATTTCTGGATTTATCAATAAAGCTTATTCCTACAAGTCCAAGAAAGAATAGTAAGGTGTAGATGGCAGGAAACATTTTGAAGGCAGCTGTAAATTCGCCTTTGAATACCAAAACGAGTGCTCTTTGTGTTCCGCACCCGAAACATTCAATCCCTAAAAATTTTTTGCTCAAACAAGGTAACATATACTCTTCCATAGTAAGCTTTTTCTGTAGGCAATTTAGAGAAAAAATATAAGTTACAAAACTGTGGACGTATATTTTAAAGTTTAGTACTTTTGAATTCTCAATCTGAAGAAATGAAAACAATTTATATCATACTTATTTTCGCGCTGATGGGCTGGGCTTTTTACGAGCAGACAAAGCCTGAACCTAACGTTTTTATCCAGGTAATCGGTGTTTTGGTTTTCTTCTTCGGGATGATGAAATTGATGTCTAAAGTATCCTCTAACTCAAAAGATAAAGAAGAAGATGACGTTTAATATTGGAGATAAAGTTTCGGTTCTTGATGATGATTTCACAGGAGTAGTGGTCGGTTTTCAGAAGGATCAGATTCTTATTGAAACCGAGGATGGTTTTAAAATGGCTTACGCTGCAAATGAATTGGTTAAAGAGCAAAATATCAACGATTTAAACTCGTTTACTTCAAATCAAAGTATAAGTCAGGTTTTAAAGGAAAAGGAGCTTCCGCAAAAGCGTTCTTTTGTAAAAGAAAAGAAATCCCGTAAGGATGAATTTGTTTTGGAAGTTGATTTACACATTGAAAAACTGGTGCCTTCCAAACGTGGTATGTCCAATTTTGATATCCTGAATTTGCAGATGGAAACTGCTAAAGGGCAATTGGATTTTGCTATAAGAAACAGGATGCCTAAAGTGGTTTTTATTCACGGCGTTGGTGAAGGCGTGCTAAAAGCCGAACTGGATTTTCTTTTGGGACGTTATGACGGAATTTCTTTCCAGGACGCCAATTACCAAAAATATGGCTTAGGAGCTACAGAAGTGTATATCAAACAAAACCCCAGCCGTTAATCACCACCACCTAAAAATCCAAAATTCTATTTGTATTATTTTGAGATGAATTACAACTATGGAGCTGTAATGTAATCTCCGAAGAAATAATCTTCATACGCAAAACTGGTTTGTCCATTCACAAACTCAACATTGATGAATTTTATTCGGTGGTTATATCCTGTTATTGTTACCTCTCCGGTATCAGGGTCGGTTATTGTATTTTGAGTTGTTGTAATCTCAATCGTTCCCCCTTCGACCGCATTCCATTCCTGTTGAACCAATGGGGTTGCCGGTGGGACAGTTGAGCATATTACAGAATTATCATTAAGTTTTGCGTCGTATTTACGGTAAATGATTCTGTTTTCCGAAGAAACTGTTGCAATTCTCGGTTGTCCGTCCGGGGTTATTTCATTCGGAAAAAAAGAACTTGGAATGTCTAACAGCAATAATTCCTGACCATTGATTTTAAATAACGGATCCTTGTCAGGGCATTTCTGAATGGAAACATCGTCAAAATTGAAAGATTCCACAACTAAATCGCCATCATCACAAGAAGATAGAAGAAACAGACAAACCAGTAATCCGAATAATTTTTTCATAGCAGAAATTAATTTTTTATGGTTATGAGCCCGCCGATTATTTAAAAAACATGATTTAAAGCAAAGGCAATTTCATAAAATGAGAATTGTAAGGGACAAAAATAATATATTTAGATTGCAAATGCCAATAAAAGAACCGCTGAAAATTCATCATAATTCCTATATTTGGGTCCAAATGAAAAATTAATTTATGTCATCTAAACACCAAACCAATTATCCTGCTCTTTATACGCTGATTACCGTTTTCTTTTTTTGGGGATTTATAGCTGCGGGGAACAGTATTTTTATTCCGTTTTGTAAAAGTTATTTTTTACTGGATCAATTTCAGTCTCAGTTAGTTGATTTTGCTTTTTACACAGCCTATTATGTAGGGGCATTACTACTTTTTATTTTTGGCACATCAAAACAGAAAGATATTGTCGGGAGCTGGGGATACAAGAAGAGTATTGTTTTCGGACTGTTATTCTCTGCTTTAGGAGCGGGAGCCATGATTATTGCGGTAGAGGCAAATCTCTATGCGGGAATGTTGGCTGGATTATTTATTGTGGCATTAGGCTTTTCGTTGCAGCAAACCGCAGCAAATCCGTTTGCGATTTCATTGGGTAATCCTAAAACCGGTGCCGACCGAGTAAACCTTGGTGGAGGTATCAATTCCTTTGGTACGACGATAGGTCCATTAGTAGTGGCTTTTGCACTTTTCGGAACTACAGCTTCAGTTACAGATGATCAGATAAAGCATTTGGATCTGGGTAAGGTAATCCTCCTTTATATATGCGTAGGATTATTGTTCATTGCAGCGGCAGCCATGTTCAGATTTTCTAAAAAAGTACCTGCCGGAATCTCGGATGAACCGATGGAAAAAGCCAATAAGGCGTTACGTACTTTGGTAATCATGACCGGATTGTTGGCAATCATGTTTGCTCCGGTTTTTAATAGTTACAAAAGCAAAGAAGCACTTACGGTTGAAACTTTGGAAAGAAGAATCGAAACTATTAAAACAGAGAGTTTTGATGATCAGAAAGTTAAAGGTTTATCAGGTGATGAATTAGCTAAATTAAGGACAGAAGTTAAGGATCATGAAACTCAAATAAAAGAAATAAAAGGCGATTTGGAAAAATACCGAATGTATTGGCTTTTTGGTGCTCTTACTGTTGTTGTCGGTGGATTATTGTTTTCGTATAAATCGGCTCAGAAAAACAATGAAGGCTGGGGTGCAATGCAGTATCCGCAGTTGGTTTTGGGCATGTTGGCCATTTTTACATATGTTGGAGTAGAAGTTGCCATTGGAAGTAACTTAACTGAATTGTTGAAGTTGAAAGAATTCGGCGCTTTTAGTGTTTCGGACAGTGCGCCTTATATTTCAATGTATTGGGGAAGTCTTATGATCGGACGTTGGGCTGGAGCTATCAGCGTTTTTCATTTAAATTCAGCTAAAAAGACATTGGCTTTAGTCATCGTTCCGTTAATTGCTTTTTCGGTTATTATTGGCGTAAATACATTGGCACAGAAAGATATGACGCCTTTATATTACTATGTGGTTTGTATCGTTTTGCAAACAATAGCGTTCTTTATCAGTAAAGACAAACCGGCACGTACACTAACTGTTTTCTCTGTTTTCGGAGTTACAGCGATGTTAATCGGATTGTTCTCTACGGGGACGGTTGCTATTTATGCGTTCCTTGCAGGCGGATTGGCATGCAGTATCATGTGGCCGGCAATTTTCAGTTTGTCCATCATCGGATTGGGTAAATATACTTCACAAGGTTCTGCTTTCCTTGTAATGATGATTCTTGGAGGTGGAATTATCCCGCCAATTCAGGGGAAATTATCAGATATCATCGGAATTCACCAATCCTATGTTGTTCCAGTATTGTGTTTCGGTTATTTATTGTTCTTCGCGGTAGTTGTGAAATCGATTCTGAAGAAACAAGGAATTGAAGTTGATGAAATTGAAGCAGAAGGAGGACATTAAACTCAAATCTTAATAAAATAATAATATCAGATTCGGAGCAGGGGAAAAGACTTACCTTTGCTCCGAATTTCTTTTATATGCGAATCAACAAATACTATCTGGCCGCATTTACCGCTTTTGTTATATGGGGTTTTTTCAGTTTGGCTTTAAAGCCGATTCATAATTATCCGTCATTGGATATTTTGTTTTATCGCGTTTTTTTGAGCGTCGTACTTATTTCTGCCATTAATCTTATCCTAAGAAGAAATGTACTTCTGAAAGACTGGAATAATTTCAAGAAGCAATCCAAATCAGATAAGAATAAAATCATTCGTGTAAATGTTGGAGGAGGTTTACTGCTAACGGCCAATTGGTTTATTTTTATTTTTGTGATGAACCATATCAGCGTTAAAGCAGCATCGTTCGCTTATTTGGTTTGCCCAATCTTAACTACAGTTTTGGCCTTTTTCATTCTGAAAGAACGATTAAGCAAATTGCAGTGGATTGCAGTGGGAATAAGTGTTTCCGGTTGTGTTTTGCTTTCATTCAATAGTTTTGCCGATATTTTTTACAGCCTGATTGTAGCGTTGACTTACGCTCTTTACCTGGTTTCCCAACGTAAGAATATACAAGTGGATAAGTTCGTCGGACTTAATATTCAGATTCTGACTGCTGCTTTGATCATTCTGCCTTTTTTCCCTGTGTTTAGCGGACCGGTGCCAACAGAAAGTCTGTTCTATATTTGTTTGCTTTTTATTGTAATCCTTTTTACGATAATCCCTTTGTTTTTGAATCTGTATGCACTTAAAGGAGTGAATTCATCAACAGTCGGAATCATGTTGTATATCAATCCAATATTGAATTTCCTTTTGGCTGTTTTTTACTATAAAGAGGAAGTGACCGAAATTCAGATGATTTCGTATTCCCTGATTTTAATTTCCATCATAGTTTTCAACGAAAAACTTATCTTTAACCGAAAATTAAAGGAACACCGAGTATCAGAATAAATGAAAAAGATATACCTCGATAACGCATCAACCACTTCAGTTCGCCCTGAAGTTGTTCAGGAAATGACTAAAGTTCTTTTGGAAGATTTCGGGAATCCGTCGTCTACCCATAGTTTTGGGCGTAGTGCTAAAGTATTGATTGAATCGGCAAGAAAATCTATTGCCAAACAAATCAATGCCACTGCTTCGGAGATTATTTTTACGTCATGCGGAACCGAGGCAAATAATTGGATCCTGCGTTCTTGTGTCCGTGATTTGAAAATCGAACGTATAATTACAAGTAAAATTGAGCATCACGCTGTTTTGCATACTGTGGAAATTTTGGCGCGTGAATATGGTGTCCAAGTTGATTTTGTGAACGTAAAACCCAATGGGGAAATCGATTTTACGGATTTGGTTGAATTACTTTCGCAAGGCAAAAAGACCTTGGTAAGCTTAATGCATGTCAACAACGAGATCGGAACTGTTCTGAATCTTGAAAAAGCGATAAGAATTACGCACGATTACAACGCGTTATTCCATACTGATACCGTTCAGTCCATCGGAAAGACAGAAATTGATTTAGAGAAAGCTCCGGTTGATTTCCTTGTAGCCAGTGCCCATAAATTTCACGGTCCGAAAGGAATCGGATTTGCCTATGTAAAAAAGAACACGATTTTACAGCCGATGTTTTACGGAGGCGAGCAGGAAAAGGGATTGCGTGCGGGTACGGAAGCAGTGCATCAGATTGTTGGTATGGCAAAAGCTTTGGAATTAGCATATGAAAGCCTTGACAATGAAAGAAACTATATCTCGGAACTGAAGAAATATGCTGTTGCGCGTTTTGAAGTTGATTTTCCGAATTTCAAAATCAACGGCGAGGATACATTTTACAATATTCTGAACGTAAATTTACCGTTGCCAGAAGAAAAAACATCGATGTTGTTGTTTCATTTGGATATGAAAGGAATCGCGGTTTCAAGAGGAAGTGCCTGCCAAAGCGGTAGCATAAGGCCTTCACATGTTTTAGTTGAAATTCTGGATAAAGATGAAGTTAAAAAACCGAATTTGCGGATTTCCTTTAGTCATTACAACACAAAAGAAGATGTCGATTTATTGATGGAGGCATTAAAAAATGTATAAAATAAAAAGCGGCAATCAGGCTGCTTTTTTATTTTGGGGCTTATCCAAGTTTATTTTTTCTGTTCTTTTTCCTGTACCTTTTTCTGTTCTTTTTCCTGTTTTTTGAAATAACCTCTGAAAAGGAAATTGTGTCTCATGGCTTCCATGTTTTCGTTAAGTTTTATACTGGCCTTATTGATATTGGTCATGATTGAATCTATTTTCTGTACCAGTTTCGGATCGTTGGAAAGATAGTTTATAGCTCCTTTTCCCTCTTTAGCATTTGTAATTGTTGTATTTAGGTTTTTAACGGCATCGTCGATTTTCAAACTTGAATTTTCCAGGTTTTTTACAATCTGTTTTATTGAATTGGCTGTCCCTGTATCATTAAGTACACCAATCACATTATCTTTTCTGTTTAATGAAGTGGTTAATTGGTTTAAACTGGCTGCCGATTCTTTAAGGCGCTGAGTAATTTCTTTTAAATCGCCTGACATTATAGTATCATTTATCAGCATTCCAATGGTTCCTTTTCCTTTGGTAATTTCTTCTGTTATTTTTACCAGATTGGAAGTTATTTTGGCCGTATTTTCATTGGTTACATTCAACGTTTTAAGCATATCCTCAGTATTGAGACGCTTCATGGATTTTATGACATCGCCTTCTTTTACGGGTGTCTTATTGTCTTTTCCGGGTAGGATGCTGATGACCTTGTTGCCCACCAATCCGTCGGAACTAATTATGGCGACTGCATCTTTGTTTATATGGGAGATAATTTTGTCATCTATATCCATCTCTACCCGAATCATCGTATCATTAATCATTTCGATTGCAGTTACTGTTCCCACACTTACGCCTGAATAACGAACATTATTTCCAAGCTGTAATCCGTTTACATTATCGAAAATGCTGCTTATTTCTGTGGTTTTTCCAAATATGTTTTGCTTTTTACCAATAAAATAGACAGTGGTAATAAAGATCAATAGTCCCACAATAACAAATATTCCGAGCTGTATTTTCTGTGTTGCTGTTTTTTCCATTGCCATATCATTTAAAGAAAGCTTGTACTTTAGGATCCTTTGAAGTTGCGAGTTCCTGAAAGGTTCCTTCTGCGTAATTAATTCCGTCTACTAACAAAATCATGCGGTTTGCTATTACACGGGCGCAATCCACATCGTGCGTGATGATAATCGATGACGTTTTGTATTTTTCCTGTACTGATTGCATCAGCATGATAATTTCTTTCGATGTGATAGGGTCTAACCCAGTCGTTGGTTCATCGTATAATATTACTTTAGGCTGAAGTATCAATGTTCGTGCAAGAGCAATTCTGCGCTTCATTCCTCCCGATAGTTCATTAGGCATCAGATTGATTGCATTTTCCAAACCTACATTTTTCAATGCCGTGACCACCATCGGTGTAGTATCTTCAATGATACCAAATTTTTTTGTGTGTCTTCGTAAAGGAAATTCCAGGTTTTCCCTCACCGACATCGAATCGTAGAGTGCACTTCCCTGAAAAAGAAATCCAATTTCCGTACGCAAATCATCCATTTCCTCTTGTTCCAGTGTCATGATATCTTTGCCCATTATTTCGATTGAACCGCCGTCAGCTTCTTCAAGACCGATAAGACATTTAATCATAACTGATTTACCCGATCCCGATTTTCCCATAATTACCAGATTTTCTCCTTCATTAAGCTCCATATTAAAACCATTCAAAACATTATTAGAACCATAACTTTTCATCAGGTCTTTAATTATTATGATGGGTTTATTGAGAGCTGGTTTTTCCATAATTATCAATTGTAGAATATGTCGGTTACAAGAACAGCTATAAAATCAATTATAAACAGAAGCATTGACGTATAAACTACTGCTGAATTTGCAGCGATTCCAACTCCGGCAGTACCTTGTTTACAATTATATCCTTTGAAACAGCCTACTAATCCAATGGCAAACCCAAAAAAGAAAGTTTTAATGGTGGAAGGAATCAGATCGCTGAATTCCAAGTGTCTGAATACTTGATTGAAATACAACAAAAAAGACACATTTCCTTTAGTGTTTTCAACGAGAAATGAGCCGTAAATCGCAATAGCATCAGCAAAGAAAACCAAAATCGGAAGCATTAAAGTGGTGGCCAAAATTCGGGTTACCACCAGAAATTTATAGGGGTTGGTTCCGGAAACTTCCATGGCGTCAATTTGTTCCGTTACCCGCATCGAGCCTAATTCGGCCCCAATTCCCGAACCGATTCTTCCGGCACAAATTAAAGCGGTAATGATAGGTCCAATTTCCCGGATAATAGAAATACTAACCATTGACGGCATCCAGGAGACCGCACCAAATTGTTGAAGTGTAGGTCGGGACTGCAGTGTAAAAACTAAACCGATGATAAATCCGGTCACCCCTACTAAAAGGAGTGATTGATATCCCATGTTATAACACTGTTTCAGGAATTCCTTGAATTCATAAGGTCGTTTGCCTACTTCTTTAAAAAACCGACCTGAGAAATAGGAGAGTTCACCAATTTCTGTTAAAAAAGATTGTATAGGTTCGGATATTTTAAAAATTGTATTCATGGACTGAATTCATTTTTAGATAGCTGAAAACAATAAATCCGTTTCGCTTACACAAAACGGATTTAGTATTAGACTTATGATGCCTTAAATCGCATAAGGTACCTTAGGAATAGACAGTACATATTATTCTGCCGTTACAGGGTCTATAATTGCTGAAACTTCGCTTACCGAGTTTGCCGGAAATCCACCTAGTTTCGCATGTTCACGAACCATTTCTTCATTAGGTGCAATATAAACACAATAAATTTTGTCATCAGTTACATAACTGTGAACCCATTGAATATCGGGTCCCATTTTGATCAACACTCCACAAGAAGTTTCTGCAATTTCTTTTAACTGTTGAGGGGTAAGTTTACCTGCTCCGGGGATTTCCCTTTCGATTACATACTTTGGCATACTATTTAGTTTTTAGATTCCTAATCGTTTTGATTTTTGCTTCAATACTATCAATTAGTATTGAACTTTCATTTTTGTTTGAAAAGTTTTAAAGAACGATATTAAATTTACGAATTATACTTTTTCCTGTTAATTTGTTGTAAGCTTAATCGTTGTAAAATTGAAAAAATCCGTTTTGTGAAAGCAGAACGGATTTTTTAGCATGATGAAGTTCTCTATTTTTTAGGAGCAGGTGTTGCTGCAGTTTTTGCTTTTTTGCTACCAGGATGTTTTATTTCGGTAACAACCATTTTTATTGGGGATGTACCAAGATTTTTTGCCATGTGAGTTACAGCTGGAATATATAAGGCATCACCGGCTTTAATATCCATTGCTACAGGTGCTTTGCCTTTGTCTGTGATTTCTATTTTGCCGTCGGTAAGCGCATAGGCAACATGGTTCGGATGGCTGTGCCACGGAGTGGATTCCCCGGGTGCAAGTTCAATTTGTATCACTCTGACATTGTCGTTATCGAGAACTACTTTTTTGTAGATGTCCGGAGCGACTACAACGGGGTCCTGAGCATATAGCGAATTGCTTAGCATAGGAATTACTCCGAAAATAAATGACATTGAAATAAGTTTAATTGTTTTCATCGTATTCTTCATTTTTTTAATTGTATTGCATTTGTTTTTTCTTTTGCATCTTGTTTAAACAAGTTAGAGATCGGCATTCAAAAAATAGCAGCAATTAAGGTACGATGTGTTGAGGCGGTAATAAATTTTTCCTAAGTATTAGAAATTAAAAATGATTAATATGTAGTTGTAAATAGTTGAAAAACAATATTTTAATAAGTGCTAATTTACAAAAAAATAACCAGATTTGACTTCGTTTTTTTAATACGACGATTTATTAATCAAAAATTAAGTTATAAAGAAGGTGATTTTTGATTTGATCAGATAGTAAAATTGTGCTGATAACACTTCATCTTCCGTAATAAACAAGACAATAAAAAAATCCGCTCTGTTTTTCACAAAGCGGATTTTTGATATTTAAACTAATAAGATTTAGTTTCAGAAATAATTATAAGTGGATTACTTCTCCGTAAGCATCAGCAACAGCTTCCATAACAGCTTCACTCATCGTAGGGTGAGGGTGAACCGCTTTTAGGATTTCGTGACCTGTAGTTTCTAATTTACGAGCCACAACTGCCTCAGCAATCATATCGGTAACACCAGCACCAATCATGTGGCAGCCTAACCATTCTCCGTATTTAGCATCGAAAATTACTTTTACGAATCCGTCCGGAGTTCCGGCAGCTTTTGCTTTACCAGAAGCAGAGAACGGGAATTTACCAATTTTCAATTCGTATCCTTTTTCTTTTGCCTGTTTTTCAGTTAAACCTACAGAAGCAATTTCAGGAGTGGCATAAGTACAACCCGGGATGTTTCCGTAATCTAGCGGCTCAACATGTAAACCTGCGATTTTCTCCACACACAAGATTCCTTCAGCAGAAGCTACGTGAGCTAAAGCCTGACCCGGAGTTACGTCACCAATAGCGTAGTAACCTGGGATGTTTGTCTGGTAGAAATCGTTTACTAAGATTTTATCTTTATCTGTAGCGATACCTGTTTCTTCTAATCCAATGTTTTCGATGTTGGTTTTGATTCCAACAGCTGAAAGTAAAATATCAGCTTCTAAAACTTCTTCTCCTTTAGCAGTTTTAACGAAAGCTTTCACGCCGTTTCCACTAGTGTCGATTCTTTCTACAGAAGAATTAGTCATAACAGTGATTCCTGCTTTTTTCAAAGAACGCTCAAATTGTTTTGAGATATCTTCATCTTCTACCGGAACTACATTAGGCATGAACTCAACGATAGTAACCTCGGTTCCCATTGCGTTATAGAAATGAGCGAATTCAACTCCGATAGCACCGGAACCTACTACTATCATTTTCTTTGGCTGCTCCGGTAAAACCATCGCCTGACGGTATCCGATTACTTTTTTACCGTCTTGAGGTAAGTTAGGTAATTCTCTTGAACGTGCACCCGTTGCAATGATAATGTGGTCAGCTGTGTACTCAGTTACTTTTCCGTCAGCAGCAGTAACATCAACTTTTTTGCCTGGTTTTACTTTTCCAAAACCGTCAATAACATCGATTTTGTTTTTCTTCATTAAGAACTGAACTCCTTTGCTCATTCCTTCTGCCACACCACGAGAACGTGCGATAACAGCGTTGAAGTCTTTATCAAATTCCTTTACGGTTAAACCATAATCGGAAGCATGTTTTAGGTAATCAAAAACCTGAGCCGATTTCAATAAAGCTTTTGTTGGAATACAACCCCAGTTAAGGCAGATTCCACCAAGGTTTTCTTTTTCGATAACGGCTACTTTAAAGCCTAATTGTGATGCTCTGATAGCAGTTACATAACCGCCCGGACCACTTCCTAAAACAATAATATCGTATTTCATTTTTAAGGTGTTATTTTATATTAAGTTGATATTCAATGCGTAAATACATCAAATATCGGTTTTAATTTCAGCGTACGAAAATAGGGATTTATTTGAAAATTATCAATTGTTTTCTACTGCAAATTGCGATTCGTATAAACTTTTGTAATATCCATCCGGTTTACTGATTAATTCGAAATGTTTGCCTTCTTCTACAATCTGTCCTTTATCCATCACGATGATTTTATCAGCATTGATAACGGTTGCCAAACGGTGTGCAATGACAATGGAGGTTCTTCCTTTTGTGATTTTTTCGGTTGCCATCTGAATCAGTTCTTCCGAATAAGTATCGATGGAAGACGTAGCTTCATCCAAAATCAAGATACTCGGGTTGCTGACATAAGCACGCAAGAAGGCTATCAATTGGCGCTGACCCGATGAAAGCATAGCGCCCCTTTCTTTTACGTTGTAATCATAACCGCCAGGCAGACTCATAATGAAATTGTGTACACCGATTCTTTCTGCTGCGAGAATAACTTCTTCTCTACTGATATTTGGATTGTCCAGTGTGATGTTGTTCAGGATGGTATCGGCAAAGAGAAAAACGTCCTGTAAAACAATGGCAATCTGTCGGCGAAGGCTGTACAGATCAAAGTCGTTGATATTGGTTCCGTCAATTAAAATACGTCCGTTACTGATTTCGTAAAATCGGTTCAGCAGATTAATAATAGTGGATTTACCGGCTCCAGTAGCACCAACAATAGCAATGGTTTCCCCTGCGTTTATATCTAGGTTGATGCCTTTCAGTACTTCTTCGCCTTCTATATAACTGAAATGTACATTCTCCAGTGTAAGATCACCTTTAAAATGGCCAGCGGTCAAGCTACCGTTTTCTTGCACTAGGTCTTCACGCTCCAAAACTTCAAAAACTCGTTCGGCGGCAATGATTCCCATTTGCATCACGTTGAATTTATCCGCAATCTGGCGTAATGGGTTGAACAACATTCCGATAAGCATCGTATAAGCGAACAAATCCCCGAAAGTCGTCATGGTATCACCATGCATGATATTCCATCCGCCATACCAAACCACCATACCTAAAGTTAGTGATGATAAAATATCGGCAATAGGGAAGAAGATGGAGTTGTATAAAATGTTTTTTAACCAGGCTTTGTTGTGTAATTCATTGATTTTTTTGAATTTTTCCAGTTCAATTTCTTCACGGTTGAAAAGCTGGACGATTTTCATTCCGGTAACGCGTTCCTGAACAAAGGTGTTCAAATTAGCTACCTGATTACGCACTTCTTCAAAAGCGACTTTCATTTTTTGCTGAAAAATACGTGTCGCATACAGTAAGACAGGCATTCCGAGTATCACTATAAAGCTCAGTTTCCAGTTCATGTAAAACATGATTCCGAGTACGACCGTCATTTTCATTAAATCACTCACAATCATGAATAATCCCTGACTGAAGATACTGGCAATGGACTCGATATCGGTAACCGATCGTGTTACCAGTTTTCCCACCGGTTCAGTATCGAAGTATTTCATTCGGAACGTCGTAATATGATGAAATAATTTTTCGCGTATGTCTTTTACAATGTCCTGACCTAACCAGTTTGCCCAATACGTAAAGTAAAATTGAGAGCCTACTTCAAGGATTAAGACAATCCCCATTAATATAATGTAATAGAGCAACCCAACCTGATCGTGAACTTTAAGATAAGTATCTATGGTCTGTTTTAACAAATAAGGGCGGACTGCCGCAAAAACGGAAAGCGTAATTGAAAACAGTACAACCATATAAAGCCTTTTTTGATAAGGTTTTGCATAGTGCATTACTTTTTTAAGCGATATGGATTGTATGACTTTCATTATTGCTGATGAATATACGGATAAATTACTTTGGTTAAATATAATCCGTGAGCAGGTACTGAAAATCCGGCATTTCCTCTGTTTTTGCTTTCGATTATTTTTCGGAAATCCTCGAATGAAATTTTACCGATACCAACTCCGATTAACGTTCCGACAATTGCCCTGACCATGTTTCGTAAAAATCGGTCGGCGGAAATAGTGAAAACCAGTTTTGTTCCGTTTTGTTGCCAATAGGCTTCTTTGATAACGCAGTTAAAGGTTTTTACATCGGTATGTGTTTTCGAAAAGCATTCAAAATCGATGTAGTCGAATAGGATTTTGGCGGCTTCATTCATTTTATCCACGTCAAGCGGATGAAAATGATACCAGCTCCCTTCGTTTTCAAAGGCATCTTTGAAGGTGTGAATGTGGTATTCGTAGGTTCTGCTGGTGGCATCAAACCTTGCATGGGCATCGTCGTGAAGCGGAATAATTTGGAAGACAACAATGTCTTTCGGTAAGAATGAATTTAATTTTTGTGTCCAATAGGCTGAATCCAATGAGTCTTCATAGTCGAAATGTGCATACATTTTTTTTGCGTGTACACCTGTATCGGTACGGCCTGCGCCCATAATCTCTATTTCTTTTCTAAACAGAGTGGTTAAGGCTTTGGTGAGGGTTTCCTGTACAGATGCAGAGTGAGGCTGGTATTGCCAACCGTGGTAATTTTTTCCGTTGTATGCAAATTCGATGAAATATCTCAAGGTGTATAGCTGTAAGGTTACAAAGAGGCAAAGTTACAAAGTTTATGGGAAAAGAAGAAAGGGGTTGGGGAGGGAAGAGGGAAAAGGGAAGAGGGAAAAGGGATAAGGGAAAAGGGATAAGGGATAAGGAAGAAACGGAAAGGAGGAAGTTCTATCGTGCCCTTCAAATGGTCTTCCGTGTCCTGCAAAAGATCTTCCGTGTTCTTCAAATACTCTTCTGCACTCTAAATTCACGCTCCCGAGCAGTTATCCCTTTTCCCTTATCCCTTTTTCCTAAACTTCGTATCTTTGATACCGGACAACTTTACCACTCAAAAGAAAAATGAAAAAAATTCTTCTGCTTTCCGATACTCACAACCATATTGATGAAACGATTTTAAAATATGTCCACATGGCAGATGAAGTATGGCATGCCGGAGATATTGGCGATTTATCGGTTACGGATGCTATCAAGAAAATAAAACCATTGAGAGCGGTTTACGGTAATATTGATGATGGGAAGGCGCGCTTGGAATTTCCGCTGAATAATAGATTTATGTGTGAAGGGGTTGATGTCTGGATTACACATATTGGCGGTTATCCGGGAAAATACAATCAGGATATTCGAAATGAAATAAGAGCCAATCCGCCAAAGTTGTTTATTTGTGGACATTCCCATATCTTGAAAGTACAGTTTGATAAAGAACTGAATTTACTCCACATGAATCCGGGTGCTGCTGGGAAACACGGTTTTCATCAGGTACGAACAATGTTGCAGTTTGAAATCGACGGAGATAAAATTCAGAATTTAAATGTAGTGGAAATGGGAATGCGAGTCTGATTTTAGTTTTCAATCGGTATTTTGATAAAAATCAATGTTCCCTTTTTTTCTGTGGAATTGATATTTATATTTCCTTTTAGGCTTTTGATTCGAGTTTTTATCTGTGTAAGCCCAAGGCCTTCATTTATTTTACCTTCCTTATCATCGAATCCCTTTCCGTTATCTTCAATATTTACGGAAAGCTGACCACTTTCTTTATTAATGGTTAAAGAAGCTTCAGAAGCATCACTGTGTTTAATAATGTTATTGAATAATTCGGCAACGATAAAGTATAATTTCATTTCGAAATCATTTTGAAAACGGATTTCTTCTTCAATAAAATTGTCAAACTTAAAATGGATAAGCGAATTGGAGTTTTTTTCGCATAAATCCTCAAGGGCGGTAATTAACCCCAGTTTTTCTAAAACAGGCGGAATCAGAGCATGTGATAAATCACGGACTTTATCGTGTGCTTCTTTGATGATGCTTTTCGTTTTTTTGAGTTCTTCGGCTATTTCAGGATGTTCTGCTTCGAAGGCCATCATATGCAGACTGGCAGAAGATAACAAGGCGCTGATATTGTCATGTAATATCGCTGAAAGACGCTTACGTTCTTCTTCCTGGCCGTCAATTGTAGCATTTACAAGTTTTTGTTGTGTGTTGTGGCGAAGATCTTTTAGCTTGTTTTTTTGTTTTAGTTTCAAATTCTGGTAAAAGAAGTAGAACAAAACACCAACTAAAGACAGTAAAGCAATCAGCAAATAAAGCATTTTTTCACTTTTAAGTTGTTTCTGCTTTAAAAGCATTTCCTGTTCCTTAAATTCCATTTCCGCTTTATCCAGCTCATATTTGGTTCGGATACCTTCGAGTTCACCATCGAATTTGTGCTTTAGGGCATAGATGGCATATTCGGCATATTTATTCAGATATTTATTTGCCGATGCAAGGTCTCCTAAGTTTTCATAAGCTAAAGAAATGTTTATGTAATAATGAGAATACTCTTCATTAAGGGAATCGTTTTTATTTTTTTCAATTAAGTCAAGATATAAGTCGCGAGCTTTTTTATAATCGATTTCTTCGGTTAAATAATGTACACCTAAATTGCTTTGTGCATCATTAATTATTTTTTGTACCCCCGATTTTTTAGCATAAATGATAGAGGAATCTAGATATTTCTTAGCAATATCTCTTTCCTGAATATGGCTGTAGAAAGCAAAATGAATATTGTATGTTCTGGAAATTTCATAATCATCTTTTAGTTTTTTAGCCATTTTTAAAGAAGGTTCCAGGTATGGAAAGGCGTTTTGTGTATCAAAAAATGAAATATAGGCGGCAAGAATATTATAATTCAGCTTAAAAATGACAGTATCGTTTTTAGAAGCTCTTGCGGTTTTTAATCCTTTTTTGGCAATCTCCACTGCTTTATCAAACTTTTGTAAACGAAAATACGTTCTGGCTAGTTCCGGATAAAGCTTTACTTTTTCAAAATCAGGAGCATTGTTTAATGTAGTGAGTGATTCGTAAATTAGTTTTAACGATCGCTTTGGGTCTTTGATGTCATTGGTAAGAATAGTGGCTTTGTTTGTAATCTGTTTAGTGTAATTCGAGTACTGTTTTTTCTTTAAAAAATAGGCCGCTTTCTTATCTGAATATGTAAGTGCTTTTTGAAACTGGTTAGTTTTCTTGTAATATTCAAAAGAATCTTTCGCAGTTTTTTGCTGTGAAAAAGCTGCGAAAGACAGAAATAAGATGAAAAAATAATTATTAATTCTCAATGGTTTAATTTGAAACGGTAATCAGTGGTTTTTTTATCGTTATTCCGTTAAGAGTTTGCTCAAAGCTCACTCTTAAAACACCTTCGGAAGAATTAAAGGTGGTGTATTCTGTATTGTAAGTACTTGAAGGCTGAGACTGTCCTGAATTTAACACAATGTTGATGGTGTTGATATTTTCGCCTGAATCATACTCTGTTGTGAAATTACAGTTTGCTGGAATTTCAAAATTGAAGTCGAATTCGTCCTCTGCGGTAGTCTGATAGCCATATTTTCTTAAAAGTGCCATACTGTTTTTTTTTTAAGGTTAGTTATTGATTAATTTATGTTTCAAAGCGTATTTCACCAATCCGATGGTGGTTTTGATATTTAATTTTTTGAGAAGGTTTTTACGATGGGTTTCTACAGTGTTTACACTGATGAATAATGCTTCGCTTATTTCTTTCCCGCTGTATTCAAGTGAAATAAGTTTTAAGATTTCAAGTTCGCGATCTGTTATGGATACGGGCGACATTTCATTGTAGGGGTTATTGTTTTGTTCTGCCTTACCCGTGAACGAAAGGAAAATTTTTTCGCGTACCGATTTGGAATAATATTCTTCTCCGTTATAAACCGTGTTGATGGCTTCGATTATGTTTTCGCCGGCCGATTGTTTTGTTAAGTATCCTTTGGCGCCTAACTGAAGAACTTCCTTTATTAGTTTCAGGTCATCAAAACTTGAAAAAACAATTACATTACACGGGAAACCTTTTTGGTTGAATTGTTTGAGGACTTCAATACCGTCTTTTTTTGGCATGTTGATGTCCATGAGTAAGATGTCGATATTTTTACCTGTAACTTCATCTGCAAGATTTTCCCCGGATAGGGAATAGCCAACAACTTCAAAATTTTTGTTGGTCTTTAAAACGGCAATAAGCCCGTCAATCAGAATTTGGTGGTCGTCGGCAAGGTAGATTCGTATTTTTTCTGACATTCTTCTCAAATTGGTAAAACCAAATGTAAGATTTTAAATTAAGATTTGCATCACCAAATTTAGTGATTTTGCATCACCAAATTTGGTGATATGAATGCTGCTAATTATGGATAATAAGTAATGTCGTTTTGCTTTATTTCATAAAAAAATCCGAACCAGTTAAGATTCGGATTTTTCGCGCACTAATAAACTAAGATGAAAGGTTTATCGTAATCGGTCTACAGATTTTACGAGATCTTCGTCCTTTTTGATGGCCTTATTGGCTAAGACTAACAAAACGATAGAAATGACAGGAAGAAACATCCCAATACCCTTCTCAGAAACCGTAGCTTCTCCGGATAGGTTTAGTAATCGATACACAAATAATCCTAGTAATATAAAGTTTAATATTATGTTCAGTCGGTTCATCACAAACTGATTTTGTCTTTTCTTAAAACTAATGATGCTTACTAAGGCAAGTGTAGTACACAATCCAAAAATGGCAGCATACACTACATCCAGCATGAAATAGAAATCTTTTCCGGCCATATCTTTCCATAACGGAAAAATAAAAGGCAAAACCCCTGAACAAACAAAGGCAAGGAAAAGATAAACTGTCTGAATTCTTTGTATCATTTTTTGGTTTATTGTCGGACAAAAATAGTTTCTTTTTCCTAGAAATACTATTGTTTTTTAAATAAAATTCGTATTATTGCAATACAAAACCGTAAGTACTTCATTTTACGATTGTTTCAATTCAAAAAAATCCTTACCCAAATTTTAGTATCACATTACTCTAATTAAATTCAGATACACTACATGTTTGATATTTCTGTGTTAAAAGAAATGAAGCTGCCTGAGCTTCAAGAAATCGCTAAAATCGCTAAAATCAATAAATATCGTAATCTTAAGAAAGATGAATTGGTTTATCAGATTTTAGATTATCAAGCGGCTAATCCTGAGGTTGTTAAGCCTGCTCTTCAGGAAACTCCCCAACCGGAGGAGAAAGCAAAGCGCGCTCGCATTAAGCCTGTTAAAGAAGAATCCAGCCAACTTAAAGAAGAATCCAGCCAACATAAAGAAGAATCCGGCGAACCTGCTCAGGCTGAGAAAAAAATATTCACTCCTAAGCTTCACAAGAAAGTTGCTGAAACTGAATTAGCTGAAACTGAATTAAAAGAAGAAGTTGTTGAAAAACCTACAACAGAAGCAGCGGAACCAAAGCGCGAAAATTTTGTAAATAAAAAGAAAGAGTTTGTTAAGAAACAGCCCTTTACAAAAGAAAGCAATCAGAATACTAAGATCAGACCTGCACAAAATAAAGAAGTTGAAGAAACAGCTTCAGTTGCAGAAGTAGCGGAACCAGTTACAGAAGCTCCAGTTACGAAACCTCAAAATCCTAATCAGGGAGGAGCTAATCAGAATAATCCCAATCAGAACCAAAATCCAAATCAAAAACACAAAAAGCAGAATTTCAGAGAAGCTGAATATGAATTCGACGGAATCATTGAAAGCGAAGGTGTGCTGGAAATGATGCCGGACGGTTACGGTTTTTTACGTTCTTCGGATTATAATTACCTTGCTTCACCTGATGATATATATTTGTCGACTTCCCAAATTCGTTTATTCGGATTAAAAACAGGAGATACCGTAAAAGGTGTTGTTCGTCCTCCGAAAGAAGGAGAGAAATACTTCCCATTGGTGAAAGTGTTGAAAATTAACGGACACGACCCTCAAGTAGTGCGAGACAGAATATCATTTGAACATTTGACTCCGGTTTTTCCAACTGAAAAATTCCGATTAGCCGAAAGACAAAGTACGATTTCGACCCGTGTTATCGATTTGTTCTCACCAATAGGAAAAGGACAGCGTGGTATGATTGTAGCACAGCCGAAAACGGGTAAGACAATGTTGTTGAAAGACATTGCCAACGCGATTGCAGCCAATCATCCTGAAGTATATTTAATTGTATTATTGATTGACGAACGTCCGGAAGAGGTAACCGACATGCAGCGCAGTGTGAGAGGAGAAGTAATTGCTTCGACTTTTGACAGAGAGCCGCAGGAACACGTTAAAATTGCCAACATCGTTTTGGAAAAAGCAAAACGCCTGGTAGAATGTGGTCATGATGTTGTGATTCTTTTGGATTCGATTACGCGTTTAGCGAGAGCTTATAACACGGTTCAGCCGGCATCAGGAAAAGTATTGAGTGGTGGTGTGGACGCTAATGCACTGCAAAAGCCAAAACGTTTCTTCGGAGCGGCACGTAATGTGGAAAATGGTGGTTCGTTGAGTATCATTGCTACGGCATTGACAGAAACCGGTTCAAAAATGGACGAAGTTATCTTCGAAGAATTCAAAGGTACGGGTAACATGGAATTGCAGTTGGACAGAAAGATTGCCAACAGACGTATTTTCCCTGCTATCGATCTTACATCTTCAAGTACGCGTCGTGACGATTTATTGTTGGATGAGAATACAATTCAGAGAATGTGGATTATGCGTAAATATCTTGCGGATATGAATCCGGTGGAAGCGATGGATTTCATCAACGACAGATTCAAGAAAACAAGAAACAACGAGGAGTTCTTGATTTCGATGAATGATTAGATAAAGATTTAGAGAGAGGTTTTCAGCCTCTCTTTTTTTATGGCAATAAGCAGCATTACTGCAAAACATAAGAAAGGGATAGCGGAAAGAATTATTTTGAGATTGGAAGATAAGATTCCAACAAGTAACACCAAAAGCATAAGTAAGCTAAGCATTACTAAACCGAGTAAATTGAGTTTTTTTGAGCTATTGTTTTTGACGGTACAGTATAATAGTATCAGTTGACCGCCCAGGCTTCCAAGAATGAGAGGATGTGTTAGGGATTCCAATAAATGAGGTTGCCTGAAAAGTAGCTCGAATTCAATTTCATAAAGAAACGCACTTCTCCCTTTTCCCCATTCCGTATAACCGAATAAGGAAGTTGTTAAAAGACCGATATTTGCTAATCGTTTTATGCTGGTAAAGTAACAAAAAAATCCACCATTTGGTGGATTTTTTTATGTGTTAAGCAAAGAAAATGAATTAGTTAACTACTATCTTCTTTGTTATTGTTTTATTGTTTGCAGCGGACAATTTTACCAAATAAAAACCTCGAGGTAAATTATTCAAAGTGTGTGTGTTTTGGAATGCAGCCGGGCTTTTAATATCCTGAATTATCTGGCCATTACTATTGATTAACTGAATTTCATTCAATTCTGTTTCCGATGTTATGGTGATTCGGTTATCTTTTGTCGGATTAGGATAGATAGAAATGTTAGCTAAAGTATTGAAATTTTCAGTACTTAAAGTTGGCCATCTGTTTTGAGCAGTAGGTCCTCCCCAAATCAAGGTTGCTAAGTAAGGATTGTCAATGAAAGGATTTCGGTTACCTTGTGCATATGTGTTAGCTGTGTTTCCATGATATGTATTTCTGTTGTCTTCATATTGTGAGACAGGATCTTCAGCATTCCATTGGAGGAACAAATCGATCATATTGCCGTCAGCAGCAACTGGAGTTCCAACTCCAGCATATATTGGTAAACATTGTGATCCGTATCTCAGGTACATATACATAATCATTCGAGCAACATCACCTTTCCATTCGTCACCCGGATACCAGGTAGTGACTGTTACATCGTGTGAGTTTCCTGATCCTTGCGCAAATTTTTCGCTTGCTCTATCGTTATTTCTGTCAACATCACTGGAACGGATATGGTGTGCATCTTCTCCGGCATCGCTTGAACCTCCATCATCAAGATCTGGATCAGCTAATGATTTGGCAAAAACATGTTCTCTGTTCCATTCGCATAACGTTCCGCCTCCATTACTGTTTTTATCCCTTCTTCTGTGATCGTTGTCATCTGCAGTTGATGTAGGGCAAATGTTATTGCTGAATCCGTAAATCAATAATACATTAGTATTTGTTGCGTCATTTGGATCTAGGTCGGTCACTTTTGATGCTTCCCAAACTCCCGGAGTATAAGAAAGTAAATTAGTATGTGTCGTCGTTATTTTTGTTGCCAGAGCATTTTTCAAAGCTGTTCCGGTTAGGTTCCAGTTAAATCCATTGTAATATGGGGAAGCCGGTGCTCCTGTCTGAGCAAAACTTAAAGTAACGCTTAATAGTAATAGTAAGGTTAAGGTGTAGTTTTTTTTCATTTGGGAGGGCTCTGGATTTATTGTTTTCGGTCTAATAAAGCCATATAAAAACCATCAAATCCCGATTCGGAAGCTAAAACTTTTACGTCTTTTACGAACGTGAAGTTTTTACCGCTTTCCGTTTTTAGGAATTTTTCAATTTGTTCCTGGTTTTCAGATGGTAATACCGAACAGGTAGCATACACTAACTTTCCACCAGGTTTCACTATTTTTGAATAGCTTTCTAAAACTTCGGCCTGAACTTTTCGGATGTTATCGATGAATTCCGGTTGAAGTTTCCACTTGCTGTCAGGATTACGTTTTAAAACGCCTAAACCGCTGCATGGAGCATCAATTAAAACCCTGTCGGCTTTTTCGTGAAGTTTTTTGATTGTTTTTGTTCCTTCAATTACACGTGGCTCGATATTAAAGGCACCGTTTCTTTTAGCACGAAGTTTTAACTGCTTAAGTTTACTTTCGTATAAATCCATTGCAATCAATTGTCCCTTGTTTTCCATCAAAGAAGCAATGTGCAATGTTTTTCCACCGGCACCTGCGCAAGTGTCAACAATTCTCATTCCTGGTTTTACATCTAAGAAACGAGCTACCAATTGTGAAGAAGCGTCCTGAACTTCAAACAAACCTTCTTTGAAAGCGTCTGTTAAGAATACATTCGCTCTCTCCTTTAAAATAAGGGCATCCGGATATTCGTTCGGCATTTCGGTATCAATGTCTAAATCCATTAAAATAGCTCGCAATTTTTCGCGAGTGGTTTTCAAAGTATTCACACGTAGGATAACTTTTGCCTGCTCGTTTTGGGCGTGGAGTTCTTTAGTCCATAGATCTTCGCCTAATTCCTTAGTGCCCAGTTCATCCATCCAGTCCGGAATTGATTCACGGTATTTTCTGATTTTAGAAAGTTCGTCAAAACGTCCCTTGATTTTTCTAACAGGGGTTGCTTCAAAATATTTCCAATCGGGTAGGGTGTAACCACGTAAAACGGCCCAAACCGCAAACATTCTCCAGATATTGTCCCTGTCGTACGGTTCTTTTACTTCGGCAATTTCTGCATATAAACGCTTCCATCGAACGATTTCATAAATGGTTTCCGCAACAAATTTTCGGTCATGACTTCCCCAGCGTTTGTCTTTTTTCAAAGCTAAAGCTACTACCTTATCGGCATATTGTCCTTCATTGAAAATCGCCATCAGCGAGTCAATGGTTGTAAATACTAAGTTTCTGTGTAATCTCATTGTAAAAAAATAAGCCTGCAAAGATAAGTAATTTATCTGTTTATATGACTTATCTGTATTTTTTTATAAAAGAAGTAGGGGTTTCACCGCATTTTTTTCTGAAAAGTCTCGAAAAATAGGCATAATCTTCATAGCCCAAGAGATCGGCAATCTGATTGAAACTCAATTTCTGCGCAATCATTTCGCGTTTCGCTTCAAGGAAAACCCTGTCCAAAATGATATCGGTTGTAGTTTTTCCAACCATATTCTGAGTGATTCTGTTTAAGTGTTTTGCTGATATGTTTAACCTGTTGGCATATTGCGAAGGCGATTTCTCTGATTTATAATGTTCTTCCACCAAAGCTTCAAAGGTTTGAAATTTAAGCGTGTATGGATTTTTCGGAATCACTTCCATTTCGTTTTTACGGATATAGTGACGTGTACTTTCAATATAAATCAAGTCAATGAGCGAAATTATTTTATTGGTTTTTAATAGATTGTCGGATTGATTTTCAGAATAAATCTGTTCAAAAAGCGATTTGAAGAAAGCAGTATCAGACGATTGTAAATACAACAAAGGCGAATTCTTAACGCTGAAAAAAAACGGAAAATTGTTTATCCGATTCCTGGTATAATGGATGTCATAATACGATTGTGTGTGAAAGAATATGAAACCCTGAATGTCTGCTGATAACTCCCAATGATGCATTTGTCCTGGATTCATAAAGAAAAGGCTGCCAGGTTTTACGTCGTATTTTACAAAGTCAATTTCATGTATTCCGCTTCCATGTGTAAAAAGTACAGTTAGGTAGAAATTGTGTTTGTGGGGTTTGCAAATGTTTTTATGGCTGGAAATCAAATGTTGTTCCATCGTATTAGCGTAAAACTCCTTTCTTTTTTTGTCAGATTCGAATTGCTGAATGTCTAAAACGGTAAAACTTTTCATTGTCAGATGGTTTTGATAATGTCCTAAAAGTACAAATTATTGTGGAATTCGTCTATTGCTTGTTTCTGCATATTTATGAACTTTGTAAAAAAAATAATTATCATGTCAACTTTAATAGATATACTCACCGAAAAATGCCCGAAATGCGGAAAAGGGCATGTTTTTTCTGAAAAAGGTAATGTATTCCTTTTTCGTTTACCAAAAATGCATGCGAATTGTTCGTACTGTAATCATAGGTTTGAAAAAGAACCGGGTTACTTTTTTGGGTCAATGTTCGTTAGTTATGCCGTTGCTGTTGCCGAAATGGTCGTTTTCTTTTTGATTGCCAATCAATTCGTTGATAGCTATTTAACCATAGTAGTTTTAATTGGTATACTTTCAATTGTTTTGAGTACGTTTAATTTCAGGCTATCACGAATGCTGTGGATTTATATGTTGGACGGAAAAAACAAGCAGCTTTAACGAGAAAATCTTTTGTAAATTAGCATTTCTAAATTTTTAGGAATGAAAAAAAGTTTGTTGACCTTGCTTTCTGTGGTATGCATTTCCTGCGGTGTGAAAAAGGTTTCTGATAATCCGAAATCGGAAATTTCAAATACTACGGAAGGGATTTTCAAACCAAGTTTTATCTCTGTGGAAATAGACACTTTGCTGTCTGAAAAGCTAAGTATTAGGGCTATTTGCATCGATAGTAATAAAGTTTGGTATGCAGCGAATAATGGTAATTATGGATATCTTAGTTTGAACGGCGGGAAGAATTTCGTTGGCAACATCGTAAAAGATACCCTAAAACTGGAATTCAGGAGTATAGCACAAACAAAGGACAATGTTTTTGTTTTAAGTATAGGGAATCCTGGTTTGTTATACCGAATTTCAAAAGATGAAACAGAAACGCAACTGGTTTATCAGGAAAAAGGCGAAAAAGTCTTCTATGATGCCATACAATTTTGGAATGACAAAGACGGAATTGCTGTCGGCGATCCAACCGATGACTGTTTTTCATTGATAATTACAAACGACGGAGGACAAACGTGGAAAAAAGCATCCTGTAAAAATGTTCCCAAGGTGGCTGATGGTGAGGCATTTTTTGCTGCCAGTAATACCAATATCAACATAAAAGGGAATAAAGTCTGGGTAGCTTCAGGTGGAAAGAAATCCAATATTTATTATTCCGAGGACAAAGGGAAATCGTGGCATGTTATTGCAACTCCAATCATTCAAGGAAGTGCGATGACGGGAATTTTCTCAGCCGATTTCTATAACGAAAAGATCGGTTTTGCAACCGGAGGCGATTATGAAAAACCAAATCAGAATTTCGGGAATAAAATCATCACTCATGACGGAGGAAAAACGTGGAATTTAGTCGGCGAGAATGAAGGATATGGGTACGGTTCCTGTGTTCAGTTTGTACCTGGAAGCAACGGAAATGAATTGGTAAGCGTTGGTGCTTCAGGAGTATTTTATTCTTATGATCAGGGAAAAAAATGGAAGAAAATTGCGGATTATAAAGATTTGTTCACTATTCGTTTCATCAATTCAAAAACTGCGATTGCTGCGGGAAACAAAAAAATTCTCAGAATAAGATTTAAATAAAAAAGGAGCAAAATGCTCCTTTTTTATTTTCTACTCTCTTTAATCTGTTTAATCAGTTTCCGGTTGAAATCGTCTTCCGCTTTTCTCAGTTTAAGGATTTTTACAGAACCGATTACCGGACGTAAATCACTGCTGAGTTTTTTGCGTAACTGAAGCATTTTTTCTTCATTGTCTTCCATTTGGGCTAAAAGAGTTGCGGCTTCTTTCTCACTCATTTTATCTACGCTTTCTTTATCCATGCGTTTCTTAAAACTTCTCATTTTCTCATGACGCATTTCAAATTGTTTTTCTTCGAATGCGTTGTAAATAGGCCAGAATTTTTCCGCCTCATCCTTAGATAAATCAAGTTCCGTAGTTATGAAAGCTACTTTAAGCTGTTTGATCTGCTCTCGTTTTTCATCGCTTGGCTGTGCGAAAGAAAAGGTAGAAATCAGCAGAAAAACTATCGGTAAAAATTTCTTTAGTATCATATTTTATTCGTTTAAATAAAGGTCTATATCATTTTCGTTTTCAGACAAGTAACTCTCAACTGAATCATCATTCAACGCTATTGATTTTTCTAATTCATTAATATCATGCTGATCTAGTTCGTGCATAAGATCATATGATGTCACGGTACTTGCCAGATAGTTTTCAATCGTGGTGTCATCAAGGCTGCTTTTCGAATTAAAATTAAAATAAAAAGTCAAACCAAACACAACTAAAGCAACGGCAGCGACACTTGAAATCCAAACTGATTTTCGTTGCCATAATGAGATTACCTTCACTTCCTGCTGTGGAAGCTGGTTCATTAATCGAGCTTCAAAATCCTCAAAGTAATTCTCCGGAATTTTAAATCCAGTTTCAATTTTCTTATTGTTATGTAAATCAAACTTTTTCATAATTATTGGACAAAATTAACCTCTGAAGGTTTAATCTTCATTTAAAAATTCTTCTATTTTTTTGACGGCATGAAAATACGACGCTTTCAGTCCGCCTACCGAAGTCCCTAGTATTTCGGATATCTCTTCGTATTTCAGTTCCTGAAAATATTTCATTTTAAAAACCAATTGCTGTTTTTCAGGTAATATTGTCAAAGCCTTTTGCAGTTTCATCTGAATTTCATCACCATCATAATCAACATCGGCTTGTAAATTGTTAATCATCTTATCTTTTATTTCCTCACTGGAAATGCCTGATTTTTTGGCTCGCTGGTTAATAAACGTAATCGATTCGTTCGTCGCAATCCGGTACACCCATGAAAACAATTTACTTTCACCTTTAAAATTCTTCAGGTTCTGAAAAACTTTCACGAAGGTGTTTTGCAGCACGTCATCGGTATCATCATGATTCAGCACAATGGTACGTATATGATTGTACAACGGACGCTGGTATTGGCGTACCAACTTTCGAAACGCTTCGTTTTGCGTTTTCGGGTTCAGTAAGTCGGCTATGAATTCTTTTTCGTCCTGCAAGTGAAATCGTTTTTGTACTTAAGACTAAAGTTACGGCAAATAGTTTAATATTGTTGTTTTTAGAGCGAATGGCTTGGGATTTATCGGGCTTCCATTTTCCAGTTTTTCGTTCCAATCTTTTTTAAAACTTGCCCAAAGGCAAGTTCCCAAAAAAGGATTTCCTCTGCAACCAGGGCTAAATAGTAAGCCATTTTTATTTTTGTTAACAAATATTTCGCGTTGCATTTGTACCTTTGCGCCACACAACATAATGATATAATGATAAAGACTGTAATTTTCGACATGGACGGTGTGATTGTCGACACAGAACCGGTTCACAAATACGCTTATTTCAAACATTTTGACGAATTAGGGATTCAGGTTACCGAAGAAATGTATGCAAGTTTCACAGGGAATTCTACCCGTAATGTTTTCCAGCGCATTAAAGAAACTTTCAATCTGGATCATGACGTAGAAGATTTGATTCTGCACAAGCGCCATCTTTTTAATGAAGCTTTCGATACCAAACCCGATTTGGAACTGATTTCTGGGGTTCATGACCTGATTAAAAACCTTCATGAAAACGGAATGCAGCTTATCTTGGCTTCCTCAGCTTCAAAAGGAACGATTCAGCGTGTTTTCAATCGTTTTGACTTGCACCAGTATTTTACCCATAAAGTGAGTGGTGAAGATTTTCCGAAATCGAAACCGGATCCGGCTATTTTCCTGCATGCGGCTTCACTTTCGACTGCTCCAAAAGAAAACTGTATTGTTATTGAGGACAGTACTAGCGGAATCAAGGCTTCCAAAGCAGCAGAAATTTTCTGTATTGGTTTCAATAGTGAAAATTCTAAACATCAGGATTTATCGTTAGCTGATTATGTTATTAATCACTTCGACGAAATTAACTATGAAATTGTTTCGGCTATCAAGTTGAAAAACGGTATATAATAAATGGCAGGAGATTTAAGAATAAATTCATGTATAATTATAATATACAAAAACTGTTAAATTAAATCACGATGAAAAACTTATTAATCATTTTAATCATGATTATGTTTTCAAATGTAAAGGCACAATCAGTTGTATTTGACAATAAAGAAGTTCCCGTTAAAAACAACACAAAAATATCTAATAATATTGTAAATAAAGCTGTATTAAATGCTATTACAGAAACTAAAAATTTAGTTGATCCTTCAGTTAAATTTCGTCCATTAAGTGCTTCTGTATATAATGTAAGTGGCTTTAAAGTATATGTTACATATGATAGCAAAAAAGAAGGTCAAGCTACCATAATTTATACAATAACATTCTTATTTGATGAGAATTATAATATTATTAAATAAAACAAATTAGATCACCATGAAAAGATTATTAGCTTCAGTAGCTATTTTAAGGGTCAGCTAACTGCCTCTTTATAAATTCGCAAGCATTTTTCTCTTGCTTCTTTATGATCTACAATGGGTTTCGGGTACTTTGAAGTTTCAAGTTCCGGAACCCATTTTTTTATGTATTGTAAATCCTTATCGAATTTCTTGATCTGTTCGGTTGGGTTAAAAATCCTGAAGTAAGGAGCAGCATCGACGCCGCATCCTGCTGCCCATTGCCAATTCCCGACATTGCTCGATTGTTCATAATCCAAGAGTTTTTGAGCGAAATAGGTTTCTCCCCAACGCCAATCGATCAACAGGTGTTTGCAGAGAAAACTCGCGACTATCATGCGAACGCGATTGTGCATGTGTCCGGTAGTATTAAGTTCGCGCATTCCGGCATCTACAAAGGGATAACCGGTTTTTCCATCGCACCATTTTTGAAACAGTTCTTCGTCATTGCTCCATTTGATGGCATCATATTTTTCTTTGAAACTCCGGTTTACGGTATGAGGGAAATGCCATAAAATCTGCATAAAGAATTCACGCCAGATAAGTTCGTTCAAAAAAGTTTCATTTTTGGATCCAGCGGCTTTTTTTACTATTTCCCGAATAGAAACAACTCCGAATCTTAAGTACACTCCTAACATTGATGTGCCCGAAATAGCCGGAAAGTTTCGTGTGACTTCGTAATTTTCGATTAGTTTATCTGAGATATCAAAGGGTTGAACTTTTATTGTTGAAGTAGCAAAACCGATATCGGATAAAGTCAGAAACGGGTAGGAGTGTAGTTTAAAATTGTTAAGTAACTTTTGAGATGGATAATGAAGTAAAGGCTTTTTTCTGAAGTTTTCCTTCCATTTTTTCGAATAGGGAGTGAACACAACATACGGACTCCCATCATCTTTAACCACTTCACTCTTTTCAAAAATAACTTGGTCTTTATAGGTTTTGAATTCAATCTCGTTTTCTTTGAAAATAAGATTTAGCTCTTCATCCCTTTTCCAGGCATAAGGTTCATAATCATGATTGGTAAAAACAGAAGTAATTTTATTCTCGGCAATAAGTTTTTTGAATATATTCTTTGGAGTTCCGTGAAAAATAGCAAGTGATTTACCAACGGTTTTAAGTTGCGACTGAATTCTTTCTAATTGGTTATGAATGAATGTTATCCGTGCGTCGTCTTTTGATAATTGGGAAAGTATGTTTTCATCAAAAATAAAAACAGGCAACACTTCTTCGCTACTATTTAAGGCGTGAAAAAGTCCGGCATTATCGTTTAATCGTAAATCACGTCGAAACCAGAAAATTGTCATTGCTTATTATTTATATTCTCCAAAAAGTTCGGTGAGTTTTTGTTTTCTGAAATCGAAAATTTCCTTCAGTTTCGGCTTTACAAGTATTGGATGAAATAATCTTCCGATAAAACCAAAAGGCAATTTATAATGCACCACATCTTCGATTTCCACTCCACCTTCAATTTCCCTGAAAAAATGCTTGTGATGCCAGAATTTATAAGGGCCGATACGTTGCTCATCTACAAAATATTCATTTTCCTTAACATGTGAAATCTCCGTAACCCATTCCATTGTGACTCCGCTGAATGGTGAAAGTTTATAACGAATAATTTGCCCGGCAAACATTTTTCGTTCGTCACCCGAAAGCGTTTCAAACTTCATGGAATCCGGCGTTATGATATTAAGGTTTTTAGGATCCGAAAAAAAATTCCATGCTTCATCAATTCCAATGTGTAATTGTTGCTTGTTGCTTATCGAGTACATTTTTTTCTGTAAAATTACAATTTCGTTTAATTTTATATTATAGATGATAAAAAAAATAAATTTAGATATATATTAACAGCTGAATTTATATTTTTCCTTACTTTCGTTATGCATAAATCAAAAAACTAATAAATATGAAAAAAATAATGATTACTGCTCTTTTTGCTTTCGCGACATTGGCAATTCAGGCGCAGGTTAAAACACCACAAGGAAGTCCAGGAGCTAAAATTGAGCAGGTTGTAGGTTTAACGAATGTTGAAGTTGATTATTCCCGTCCGAGTATAAAAGGCAGAACCGTTTTTGGGGAATTGGTTCCATTTGGTAAAATTTGGAGAACAGGTGCCAACGCAAATACTACTATTTCCTTCAGTGAAGATGTGATTATCTCTGGTAAGAAACTTGAAAAAGGGAAATATGCTTTATATACTTTCCCTAAGGCGGACAGTTGGGATATTATTTTCTACAAGGATACCGATAACTGGGGGGTTCCTCAAAATTGGGATGATTCCAAAGTGGCATTGCGTACCACAGTGAAACCGGAGTCGTTAAACCGTAAAGTTGAAACGTTTACAATTGGCATTAATAATTTGGATAATGATTATGGCTTTTTGGAAATGATGTGGGAGAAAACTGTTGTAGCTCTTAAATTTGAAGTGCCTACACATAAAACTGCTCTTGAAAGTATCGACAAAACTTTGGCCGGACCAAAAGCTGAAGATTATTTTTCATCTGCAAATTATTTATATCAGTCAAACGGTGATTTGAACAAAGCACTTACATGGGTGAACAAATCCATTGAAATGAAAAAAGATAAAGATACTCCATATTGGTTTTACCGTCTTAAATCATTAATTCAGGCTAAAAAAGGCGATAAAGCAGGAGCTATCGAAACTGCTAAATTGTCTTTGGCCGGAGCTGAAAAAGATAAAAATATGGATTATGTAAAGATGAATAAAGATTCGATTGCTGAGTGGTCGAAAAAATAATTCGTTTTAATATATGAATAAAAAAGGCTGTCGATCGACAGCCTTTTTTATTCTTTTGTTTTTATTACCATTTGAAATAGCATTCCTAAAATTATAGTGAGAATTGCTCCGATGAAATTCAGCCAAAGAAAACTTACCACATCAAGATAGTAAATATAGAATATGGTCAGTTGGGTAATCACGGCGCTCCAGAAAACGGCTTCGGCTTTCACGAATTTCACGTAAAAAGCTACAAGGAAAATTCCTAAAACCGTACCATAGAAAATAGAACCGATTATGTTTACTAACTGAATTAGATTTTCAAAAAGGGTTCCCACGCAAGCAAAGAGAATAGCCACAACTCCCCAAAGCACCGTGAATAATTTTGTAGCATTCACAAAATGTTTTTCGGATTTATCGGTTTTGAGGTTTCTTTTGTAGATGTCAATCGTTGTGGTTGATGCCAACGCTGATAATCCTGACGACGACGACGACATGGCTGCTGAAAATATCACGGCAAGCAATAAACCAATCAGCCCTTTCGGTAAATAATTCAGGATGAAATACAGGAAGACATAATCTTTGTCATTGGTTTCTGTTTTGCCGTCCACCTCACTGATTATTTCTTTAGCCTGTTCGCGTAAATCTTTTTCTTTTCCGGAAAGGGAAACCATCTTTTGCTGTAAAATTGGGTTATCAAAATCCTGATTCAATTGCCCCACATACAACATGCTGATTTCTTTTTTTTCTTCCTGGACGGCATCTAGTTGTTTCTCTAATTTTTCAAAATCGGCTTTACGATCAGAATTTTTCACCAATTCATTATTGGTTGGATTGAAATGTAACGGGGCTGAATGGAATTGGAAAAATACAAAAACCATTACGCCTGTTAACAGAATTAAGAACTGCATAGGTACTTTCAACAGGCCGTTCATGATTAAACCTAACTGGCTTTCGCGAATTGATTTTCCTGTCAGGTAACGGCCTACTTGCGATTGATCTGTTCCGAAATAGGATAGAGCCAGGAAGAATCCGCCTGTAATTCCGCTCCAGAAAGTGTATCGGGTTTCAGGGTCAAAAGAAAAATCAAGGATGTCCATTTTATCATTGGCTCCGGCAATTCCTAGTGCATTACTAAAGCTTAGTTCATCTGGTAAGTAATTCAAAATCAGAAAAAAGGCAATAAACATTCCCGTCATAATAACAAACATTTGTTGTTTTTGGGTAACGTTAACAGCTTTCGCTCCACCCGAAAAAGTATAGATGATTACCAGTAGCCCAATGACAACATTCATCAGGGTAAGATTCCATCCCAATAAAGCTGATAGGATAATTGCCGGAGCATAAATGGTTAAACCGGTTCCGAGTCCGCGCTGCACTAAGAATAGGATAGAAGCAATAGAACGTGTTTTTACATCAAAACGTTGTTCCAGGAATTCATAAGCCGTAAAAACTTTTAACCGGTGATAAATCGGAATAAAAGTGATGCAGATGACTACCATGGCAATCGGTAATCCAAAGTAAAACTGAACGAAGCCCATTCCGTCATGATAGGCTTGACCTGGAGTCGAAAGAAATGTAATCGCACTAGCCTGAGTCGCCATTACAGATATACCAACCATCCACCAAGGCGTTTCGTTGTTTGCCAATATATATTCTTCTACATTTTTACTACCGCTGGTTTTCAAGGTTCCGTAAATAACTATGAACAAAAGCGTTACTGATAATACAATCCAATCGATTAGTTGCATGGCTTAGGCGTACATTTGCATTAAAAAATAGAACAATAAGATATAAAATGCATTAAGCAACAGTACAATAGTGTAGCTTCTTTTCCACTTAAATTCTCGTCCTTCTTTCATTTTTTTTATTTCTTTATTCTTATCCCTTGTCACTCATCCCTTATTCCTTCTAACTATTCTCCAACAGCAATCAGATTGGCCATTAATCGGAAAGCTCCCGGAACGCCTTCAGGTAATTCGCGGAAAAAACTTAAACCAGTATAAATATAGTGACCGTTTCCGTATTTTGCTACCAATAATCCGCCATCTTTTGGTGTCTCGTTTTTATCATGGGAAGAAAGTATCGGAGTGAATTGTTTTGCCCATTTGTTTGGATAGTATAATCCCTGTTCCTGAATCCAGCATTCAAAATCCTTTTCGGTGATTTTATTCGGGAAGTTTAAAACGGGGTGTTTCGGATTTAAGAATGTAACTTTTGCCGTTTCTTCAGTAACCCTGTCTTGTGAAAGTTTAAGATCAAATGGAGCAATGTCGTTCGTAACCAATTTTCCGGTCGTATTGTATTGAACAATCATCGTTCCCCCATTTTTTACATAATCAAAGAGGGTATTTTGTTTGAACTTTAAAGTCTCAACGGTATTATATGCACGGATTCCAACAAGGATAGCATCAAAATCTTTAATGTTATCGGGTGTTATTTTTTCAGGAGAAAGTAGGGTCACGTTGTAATCCATCTGACGTAAACTTTCAGGAATTTCATCACCGGCGCCCATAATATATCCAATATTAGTACCTCGGGTTTCAATTTCAATTTTATTGAATTTAGCTTCTGAAGGCATCAGAACCTGCTGAAGCGAAATATGCGAATAATCAATGGTAGCCAGTCTTTTATCAAAGCGGACACCATCAATTACAGCAATGCTTTTCGCAACAGCTTCGGTTGGATAGGATGGTGGAGTTACTTCGAAGGTAACTGTTCTTTCGCCTCCTTTTTGTGGGATTTCAAATGTGATTTTCTTTGGCCATACTTTCCAGTCGGCCGGTAAATCGAATATAACATCACCTTTGCAATTGTCTTTACCAGCTCTGACTTTTATCGAAACAATGTGCTTTCTGTTGTTCGGAAACAATTCTACTTTGTTTAGAATTTCGGTAGTAACCTCCGGAAGAACAGCAAATGGCTTATACATTTCTCCTTTCACGGGATCATTAAACTTGTATACCAGGTTTTTGTAAATGTCAAACGTAACATCGCAAAGTCTGATTTTCCAATGCAATTTCAATGGATCGGTTTCGGATTTACCAATCATGTTCATATCGGTCACGGAAAATAAACCTAAAGATCCTTTTTCGTTCAGCCAATAAGGGGATGAAAACGACACAGTTTCCGGAATCTTAATTTGTTTTTCTGTTTTAAAAGGGACGTTGTTTTCCAGTTTCACATCCTCTGTCAGAACCGTATTTAAAAATTCGGCTGAAATTATTTCTATAGGTTCACTGCAACGGTTGGTTGCTTCTAATTTTAAAGCGATTTCACCATTTGGATTTGTATTTTGCAATGAAGCGGCACTTTCAAGGTATAAACCACAGGTGGCAACAATAATGTTTTCCAGTTCCTGTTTTTTTATGGTTTTCCAGTGTTCATCTTCAAGCTGACTGATGAGTTTGTAAGCTTCGATCAATTTTGTCAAATGAACTTCCGGGTTTTTGAAGTTGAAATTTTTTTGAATATCGGTAAGGATTTTGCCAATGGTTTCACCGCCTTTAAGTCTTGTCCAAGTGGTATTTATACCTTCAAAAATGTTGTTTTTGTCTTTTGGAAAATCCCCTTTTAAAAATTCAAGATATTCCGTTTCATTGCCTCGTGTTCCTGTACTTCCGAATCCCTGGCATTGATGCTGGCTTCTGCTTAAAGCTGCTATTTCGCCGTTGCTTTTTCCTCTTAAAGGATAATAAACGCCGGTATTAATGGCTACAAGATTGGTTTTATCCACCTTTTTAAAATTTTCTTCACTTCCGTAAAAAAACCATGATGTATTGAAAAACAATCGTTTTGGCTGCCAAATGGAAACTGTTTTCAGATGTTCCGGATAAACAGCTGGGTCATTGGCTTTATCAAAGGCTTCAAAACTTAAAATTGCAGATGCCGTATGATGACCGTGTGTGGTGCCGGGAGTCTGGTGATTAAAACGGTTGATGATCACATCGGGTTTGAATCGTCTGATGGTTAGGATTACATCGTTTAAAATGGCGTCTTTATTCCATATTTCAAAAGTCTCAAGCGGTTCTTTTGAGTAGCCGAAATCATTGGCACGGGTAAAAAACTGTTCGCCACCGTCTATTTTTCTGGCGGCTAAAAGTTCCTGTGTCCGCAAAACACCTAATAGTTCTTTTAATTCGGTTCCGATAAGATTTTGACCGCCGTCGCCTCGAGTAAGGGATAAATAACCTGTACGTGCTTTGGTTTCATTTGATAAATAGGAAATAAGTTTGGTGTTTTCATCATCGGGATGAGCAGCAACATAGAGAACTGATCCCAGGAAATTTAATTTTTCTATTTGATTGTAGATGTCGGAAGAGGTTGGTTTTTGCGGTTGTTGTGCATGAATGGGTTGCAAAAAAAGCAGGGAAAATATATACAAAAGTAAGCAAGGCTTCTTCATAGTGTAGTGTTATTCTTGTTTTTCAAATATAGTGAAATAGACGTTTAGGCGATTGTATTTTACAAAAATAAAGAAGCAAAGCCTCTTATGACTTTGCTTCTTCTTTATATAGATTATGATAGTTTTGGATTATCCTCTTTGTCCACCATGACCTTTTCCGCCTCCATTACCATTTCCGTTTCCATGACCATTTCCTCTACCGTTTCCTCGTCCATGTCCTTGATCGTCGTCATTTCTTCCATATCCATTACCTGAACTTTTGTATTCTGTACGGTAGTAGTCATTATGTTTACGTTCTCCGCGATTACCATTTTCGTTTCTGTTATAATCACTTCTGTTGTAATCACTTCTGTTGTAATCACTTCTGTTGTAATCGTTTCTGTAATAGTCGTTTCTGTCATCATCATATCGTTCGTTTCGGTAACCTTCCCTTGGGCCATTGTAAACAACTTGAGGGCGATGGCCTATTGTTCTTTGATAATGGCCTTTGTGGTAACCATGATGGTATTTCACTTTGTGGTGTTTGTAATAAACATAAGGGTTTGGGCCGTAATCATGTAAACAAACTTTATAAGCACCGTATAAATCATAATGTCTGTATCGGTATGGCAGGTAGGCTGCTCTGACCCATCCGCCACCATCAAAATAGATAAACATTGCCGATGGGATATCGTAATACGCTTCAATATCAGGGATGTAGTAATAACGTGTTTCCGTATAGCCAACCGGACCCCAAAGTGGAGGTGTGTTAATGTTAACATTCACAGAAACCTGGGCGTTGGAACTTAAAGTCATTAAAAATAATCCTGCGAATAAAAGTTTGATAGTTTTCATAATTCTAAAATTTAATTAGCATTAGGGGTTTGTTATTGGAGTGTTTCCAACTACCGTGCCAAAAATTATTTGAACAAAAAAAAAGACAAGTATTACTTGTCTTTCTTCTATAGATAAATCCAATCTGTTAGTGTTTTTTTCCATGTTTACCATGCTTGGATTCATGTTTGTCTTCACCATAATGATGACCATTATTTTCTTTATATTTATAAGGTTTTTGACCTTTTACCATGTATCCTTTAGGGTATTTAGATTTATGGGTGTAGAAATGTTCATAAGGACTGTGACCTCTGTAAGGAAGGATTACTTTGCATCCATGATGTAAATCAAAGTGTGAATAGTGTGCTGGTAATCTTTTACATCTAATCCATTTATTTCTGTGCGGATAAATAAACACTGCATTTGGCACATCGTAATAAACCTGAATATCCGGAATATAATAGAAATGGGCATCGTGGGTATCAGCAGGTCCCCAAACCGGGATATTAATATTTACATTTACACCTATTTGTGCATTAGCTGAATTTGATAATAAGACGATTAGTCCGAAAAATAAAAATTTTAGTGTTTTCATTCGATTAAATTTTTTAGGGTTAGATTTGGGGTAAGTTATAAATGTAATATTTATTTTTAATTGTTTTCTATGAAATTTTTCAGATGTTGGTATACTTTATCAACCGGCATACCAACAACATTAGCATAAGAACCATCAATTCTGGCAATAGCCACAAGGCCGATCCATTCCTGAATTCCGTAAGAACCGGCTTTGTCGAAGGGCTTGTAATTATCCAGATAATATTTAATCTCTTCGTCTGAAAGCGGATTAAATGTTACTCGGGTTACCTCATGGAAAGTGTCTTTTTTTGAATTTGTTTTTATGCAGACTGAAGTTATTACTTCATGTGTTTTTCCGGATAGAGACTGAAGCATTTTGAAGGCATCATCATAGTCTTTCGGTTTTCCCAATGCTTTGTTTTTGTGCCATACAAGTGTGTCGCTGGTAATCAGGATATCATTATCCGAAAGTTCATTATCAAAAGCGCTTGTTTTCAGTTCAGCCAAGTAATCGGTAATGGCTCCTGCTTTTAGATTTTCGGGATAAATTTCTTCCACGTCTTTTAAACGGATTTCGAAATCAAGATCCAAATCCTTGAAAAATTGCCGACGTCTTGGCGAACCCGAAGCCAGAATAATATTGAAATTCTTCAGTTTATCTCTAAGCATTCCCTTTCATGTTTAGTGTTATAACTACTATTGAAAGAATTCCAAACAACATAACCAGCTTTAGTATCAGACTTAAATGATTAAAGTCTTTTTTTGTAGAGGCGCTCCAAATTTTTATCATGAAGTAGAGTAGCGGACCTAAAACGAAAAGTAAGGCATAGTACATCACCCATTGTATGTCCGACAGGTTTTTGTTCACATAAAATATTAGTAAGGCTATCGGAATTAAAGTCAATCCGAAAACCAGTTTTGACGTTCTGTCTTTACCCAAAACTATTGGAAGTGTACTCATACCCGAATTGTAATCGCCGTCCATATCTTCAATGTCTTTAACGATTTCCCTAATGAAATTGATGATAAACGCAAACAAAGCATAATCCAGGAGTATGCTGAAAATTAATCCCATTTGCTCACGGTTTCCTTCGTAAGTAGCCGGATATAAATCGAAAATTCCAACCAGAACAATGCTGAATGCCACTAAAAGGGCAACAATTACATTTCCGACAAGGAGATTTTGTTTCAAATTAGTGGCATATAAGTATAATGTCGCTGCCACAACGATGAATACCGCTGAAAAACTTGGCTTCTGAATTATATTTGCCAGGTAAAAACCAATACCGACACCGATAATATTCAGCGTCACATAAATGTTGTAAGCCATTCCTTCGGAAATGTGTTTGCCGACAATAACGTTATTCGGTTTAGAAAATCCGTCGGTTTCCTGATCCATAATATTGTTAATCACATATCCACCGGCTGCAATCGTTACTGTTGCGATAACTAAAAGGATAAATTGCCAATCGGCTAAAGCCAAAGGTAAATCCTGTTGGTTTTTAAAGAAAAGAAAATGAAAAACCAACTGTGTTAAGGCCAACATCAATAGGTTTTGAAAACGAATTAGTTTAAAAAAATGTGTCATTAGGTTGTTATGCAATTCTTAATTTCGGTATTCTTTATTTAGTCAAATTTCGCATCAAAATGTTCCATCCATTTTCCTTGGACTTTCATAACCTGTTCAATCACATCGCGAACTGCACCTTTTCCTCCGTTGCGGTGGGAAATGTAGTTGGAAATGTTTTTGATTTCGGGAACAGCATCCTGAGGGCAGGTTGGTAATCCGACCAATTGCATCACATGATAATCCGGAATATCATCACCCATGTATAAAACCTGTTCCGGTTTAATGTTGTAGATATCGGTGAATTCATTGAACGTATCAACTTTATTAGGAACACCCAAATGAATATCGGTAATACCAAGGTTGCGTAATCGGACACGAACGCCTTCGTTGCTTCCTCCTGAAATGATACAAACAGTGTAACCATTTTCAACTGCAGCTTTCATAGCATAACCGTCACGAATATTCATTTCGCGAAGCATTTCTCCGGTTGGTGTAATGTGTACGGTTCCGTCTGTAAGCACGCCATCAACGTCAAAAACAAACGTAGTGATGTCGTTCATGATTTCTTTATAACTCTTAGCCATTATATTTTTGTATGGATTGGGTTAACAATTCGTAGATTGTTTTTTTATTCTCGTCTTCTAAAAAAGACAAATGTTTTTCGATTGTTTTTTGGTCGTTGCGTTTTGCCGGACCGGTTTGTGCTTCTAACGGGGAAAGCGTTTTGATTTTATCGGCAGTTTCCTGAATCAGAGGCATTAAAATCTCGAAAGGAACCTGATTTTGGTCACAGATCTCTTTTCCTAATTGGTAAAGATGATTTACAAAATTGCATGAGAAAACTGCAGCAACATGTAAACTTTGTCTTTGTTCGGAATTGATTTTAAATACTTTATCAGAAACAGCTTTTGCCAGGTTTTCCAAAATAGCGTAATCCGAATCGTTTTCGGTTTCCAGACAAATTGGGACGACTTTAAAATCAACTGCCTTTGTTTTTGAAAAAGTCTGTAACGGATAAAATACGCCTCGTCGGTTTTTGGCACTTAAAGCACCCAGGCCAACACTTCCCGAAGTATGAACTACTAATTGGTTTTCAAACGGAAGTCGTTCCGAAACTTCAGCAATTGCATCGTCCGTAACAGAAATAATAGTGATATCTGCCCGTTTTATGTCGGAATACAACGTTGTAATTTTATCATCGGAAACCAAATGATTTATGTTTTCCTTTTTTCGTGAAAAAACCTGTTGCAGCACAACACTTTCAGTTTTCTGAAAAACCGAAATCAGATGCTGCGCCACATTGCCTGAACCGATGATATTTACTGTAATCATTGTTGGTTTATTCTACTGCACTCACAATCGCTACAAATTCTTCGGCTTTTAATGCAGCACCCCCAATTAATCCGCCGTCAACATCGGGTTTAGAGAAAATTTCTTTTGCATTATCTGGTTTTACGCTTCCTCCGTAAAGAATGGAAACATTTTCAGCTACAGAACTTCCGTATTGATGCTGGATAGTTTCGCGAATGAAATGATGCATTTCCTGTGCTTGTTCCGGTGTTGCAGTTTCTCCGGTCCCGATAGCCCAAACAGGTTCGTAGGCCAAAACAATATTTACCCATGCATTAGCTCCCAGATGAAACAATCCGTCGCGCAATTGAGTATCCACCACATTGAAGTGTTGTTTGTTCTGACGATCTTTTAATTCTTCACCAATACAGAAAATCACTCGCATTTCATGTTTTAATGCTGTATCAACTTTATTAGCTAAAAGCGCATCGGTTTCTTTGAAATAAGCGCGTCTTTCGGAGTGACCTAAAATTACGTTGCTTACACCTACAGATGACAGCATGCTCGCCGAAACTTCTCCGGTAAATGCACCGCCTTCTGCCTGATGCATGTTTTGTGCAGCCACACTCACATTGGTATGTTCCAATATATTTACAGCCTGCGATAAGTTAACAAAAGATGGAGCAACAATCACTTCTACTTCTTTTCCTGACGGAAGTTGGTTTAAGATATCCGCTAATAACTGCGTAGTTTCCGCAGCATTTTTATTCATTTTCCAGTTGCCTGCAACTATGTTATGTCTCATTATTTTATACTAGTTTATTGTTTTTAATGTTTCAATCAATTTTAAATCATCAGCTTCAATTGCATTGAAAAGGGCAATCTTGCCTTTTTTGTCAACGACCAAATAGCGTGGGATCCAGGTCAAATCTATGGCTTTTCCGAAAACACCTTTCATGCCGTCAGTCGCCATATAGTGTTCGCCTGTTACCTCGTGTTTTTGGATTCCTTTTTGCCAAGCTTCCTGCGTTTTATCCATTGAGATAAACAAATAGGTAACGTTTGGAAACTGACTTTGCAATGCCTTTACTTTTGGCATTCCTTTGATACAATCCGAGCACCAAGATGCCCAGATGTCAAGTACAATCGGTTTTCCCTTGTATTTTTTAAGAATGTCTTTAAATGTAATCGAACTTCCGTCTAAAGTAACCATTTCATTTTTTAATGCCTCTTTCTTAAAAGTCTTCTGGGTTCCCTGTGCACATGAAGAAAGCGTTAATGCAAAAAACAGAATTGCTAAAAATTTGTTCATGATTATTTTTTTAATTCCGAGTAGGGTTTGTTAATAATAGTTTGATATTCAGTGGGGTTGAATTTGTTATCAGTAATTCCGTAATAGAATTTATATTCGTTTCCGTTCCACAGGTATTTTACGCCGGGAGTGTCTTTTCCGGAGCCGAGTACGCCCCAAAACGGAATAACATCAATCATTACATACGGATATTGTGCGCCGGCAAACTTGAAGAAATCTGGAATTTTTTCCGGCTCTTCATTCATGAAAATGATTTTGATTTCTGGGAAATTAGGATCTTTCCTTTTCATCTCTGTAAGTTCTTTGGCAGCCTCCATGCAATGATCACATCCGGGAACAAAGAAACACAAAGTTTTACGGCCTTTGTCGATATCGGAAAAATATTTTGCATAACCTGATTTTCGTTTTGCCGGCTCATTAGCAGGGGCTTTTTCGACTACTTTTTCAGTTTCTTTTTTAGCAGTAGGAGTATCTTTAACTGTATCGGTTTTAGTTTCAGGTAATTTATTTTCTTCAGCCGGAATCGATGTGCTGTCGATGCTTGTTTCCAATGTTCCGATGTTTGTTACCGGTGCGATTACATCATCAGAAGTAGTTTTTTTGATCGGAGCTAATAAAAAGATCCCTAAAATCGAAAGAATTGTAATTAAGCCAACCACCCAAAATTTTGAAGTGGGGGCGTCCTCTTCGGTTAATTTGTAAAGCCAGGCCAATAATACAACCGCAACTATGTTTTTTATGATAGCTTCAATCGGAGTCATCGGAAGCAATTCCCCAAAACAACCGCAATTACCTGTGTTTCCACCGCTTAGAAAAGTCTGATACGACAAATGCCCTATGAAAACCACCAACAGCAAAATGGTACCTGGAATAATTAGTTTTTTCAGATAATTATTCTGTAGGATCAAAATACCCAAAGCCAGCTCGATTCCGATTAAAATTCGGGAAAACCATGGCGCAATCATCTCGGAAAAACCAAGAGGATATAATTGTTTCACTTCAAAAGTCGAAATAGCAAAATAGGGTGATGGGTACATTTTTGCTATTGCCGAAATGATGAACAAGAATGCTATTATAATTCGTATTGCAGTTGAAGTATATTTCATAGTTTAAGAATATTATTTTTTTGCAAATCCCGTTAAAATAAGAGCAAAAACAGAATAGTTGATCATGTCCTGATAATTAGCATCAATACCTTCAGAAACCAATGTTTTTCCTTTATTGTCTTCTATTTGTTTTACACGAAGGAGTTTCTGTAAAATCAAATCAGTAAGCGAACTTACACGCATATCACGCCACGCTTCACCGTAATCGTGATTTTTTGCTTCCATTAGATCTTTGGTGATTTGTACTTTCTCATCATATAATCTAACCGCTGTTTCCCAATCTAAATCAGGTTGGTCTGCTACGCCTAAATCCAGTTGAATCAGCGCCATAAGTGAATAATTGATGATACCGATGAATTCTCCGGTTTCGTCTTCGTCAATTTTGCGCACTTCGTTTTCCTGTAAACTACGGATGCGCTGGGCTTTGATAAAGATTTGGTCAGTCAGTGAAGGCAAGCGTAAAATTCGCCATGCACTGCCATAATCCTTCATTTTCTTTGTATACAAATCGCGGCAAATGGCAATTACCTTGTCAAATTCCTGTGAAGTAGTACTCATTATAATTATATTTGTTTCTTGAGTTTTCAAATGTAAAGAAATTAAGGCGAAGTACAAAGCCGAATGATTAGGCAATATTATTTGAGGATTCGTTTTCTTAATAGCTGATTTATAGTATGAACATCAATTGCAAAGGACAGCTTATCGATTTGTCTCAACCCAAAATAATGGGGATTTTAAACATTACACCCGATTCTTTTTTTGACGGCGGTAGGTATCAGACGGACGAGGATTTTCTGAATCAGACTGAAAAAATGCTTAGAGAAGGGGCTACTTTTATAGATATTGGCGCTTATTCATCAAGGCCTAACGCGGCTTTTGTGTCCGAAGAGGAAGAGTTATCCCGCTTACTTCCGATAGTAGAATTGATTGCTGAAAAATTTCCGGAGGCGATTTTATCCATCGATACCTTCAGGGCCAAGGTCGCCCAACAGGCAATTGAAAGCGGGGCGGCTATGATTAACGATATTTCTGCTGGATTGCTGGATGAAAATATGTTCAATGTTATTGCCAGTGCCAATGTTCCGTACATCATGATGCACATGAGAGGAACACCGCAAACTATGGCTACACTTACGCATTATGATGACATTGTAAAAGAAATGATTTTGTATTTCTCTGAACGAATTGCCGAAGCGAGAAAATTAGGCATCAATGACATCATTATCGATCCCGGATTTGGTTTTGCAAAGACTCTGGATCAAAACTATGAAGTGCTTCAGAAATTAGAATTATTTCAAATGTTGGATGTGCCTCTTTTATCGGCTGTATCCAGAAAATCAATGATATATAAAGTATTGGAAAACAATCAGAATGAAGCGCTTAACGGAACTACAGTTTTAAATACAATTTCTCTTTTGAAAGGAGCGAAAATCCTTCGAGTACACGATGTTAAAGAAGCTGTGGAGTGTGTCCGTTTGTGTTCTTTGATCCAAAATTAAATTTTTAAAATATGAAGAAAATCTCTTGCTTTTTTATAGCGTTATTATTGTTTTCCTGTGGCGAAAAAAAAGAGATTTTATTGCCAAAATCTGACGTTACGGTAGTTAAAGAGGTTTCGGATCTTTCCAAGGCAGATTTTTTCTTTTCAGTTGTAAACAAAGATACTCTGGCCATCGTTAACAAAAACTCAGTCATTACTACAACTAACTGGGTTTTTAATATTGACAAACGTCTTCCTCTAAAAGCTATCATTCCTGAAATAAAAAAGTTACAGGAGAAAAAGCTTAAACGAAAAAGCGATGAAGATCTTCCTAAGGATAACTTTTATTCGTATGCCGATAGTGTAGGGAAGAACTTGGCGTTCATTCCGTTTACGAACGTTATTTATAAAGAAGAAAAACCAAAATCAGGGATAATTGTATTTTTTAAGAAAGATAATCAGGTGTTGGTAAACGATTCACTGGTTAAAAGAGAGGAATTAGAGCAGTATATAAACAACACTAATCATTCTTTGGATGATGTAAGATTTTGTTTTGATAAAAACAGCAGTTTCGGAACTTATATTCGGGATAAGTTATTTATCAGAACTATAGAAGCGAAGATGATGAGCAATACTGAGTTTGTTTATTAAATTGGTTATACCAATATTAAAATGAACATTTTAAAAGTATAAAACCGTTGATATGAAAGGCTTCTGTTTTGTTCTTAGAGTACACCATAAATTTTGATTAAATGAGAAGGGCTTTTTATCTTTAAAGAAATAAAAAACCCTTTTGTCTCACTTTTATAAAAAACCGAATTGTGTCTTAATAGCCCGTAGCTTGCTTAAGGAGCTGGCCTCTGATTTCACCGCCTTCATAAGGTGCTTCATTATGTATATTTACATAGTAAAGTTCGGCTTTAAGATCCGCTTCTTCCTCAGCAGTTAAAGCTCTGCTGGTAAAATTGATTGGTGATGTAGAACTCGGGAATGGAAAAACTGGTAGGCCACTTACTCCAACGTCACCTAGATGTATGTGCCCATTAGTAGGGGTCTCTACATTATGAGTAACCTTAATGGTAAATATTTTAGTGGTATTGTTAAATGTAAGTGTAGCATTCCCTGTTGCTGTTGAAGCATTGGGAGGTACTTCATTTAAACCGTTTAAAGTTGCTTTGAAAGTAATAGTATTACTTGGGGTTGGAGCCATATAATCATCATTGTCATCACTGCATGAAACCATCCCTAATGTAAACAAAGCAACTACTAATAAACTCATATACAATTTCATCTTGAAAAAAATAATATGAATGAATAATTCTAAGAAAAGAAGCGCTTGATTTTTAGTTCTGCGCACAAGGTTATAATGTTACGATGAGTAACATTTTCATTCATTAGTAAAATTAAGCGTTTTTCACAAGATTAACCTTTATTTTTGATAAACTTTAACCCGTAATCGCCGGATTTGATATAATCGTGTGTGTTTTTACTGGTGATGGTACGGTTCGTTTTTAAGAATCGTGAAGCCACGGTATAACTGTTCGATAAAAAACAAACGGACCATCTGATGTGAGAAGGTCATTTGGGAAAGCGAAATTTTTCCTTGGGCTTTTTTATAAATTTCCTGACTGAAACCATAAGGCCCGCCAATTACAAAAACCAGCGTTTTTACCCCAGAATTCATTTTCTTTTGCAGTTCTTCCGAAAATCCAACACTGGAAAACATTTTTCCGTTTTCGTCCAGTAAAATCAGTTGATCGGTTGCCGATAATTTTGACAGGATCAATTCGCCTTCTTTCTCTTTTTGCTGAGCTTCTGAAAGATTTTTTACGTTTTTGATATCCGGAATAATTTCCAACTCAAACTTAATGTAGAACGAAAGCCGTTTTGTGTAATCGTCTATTAAGGTTTGCAGTGCTTTATTATCGGTTTTGCCAATAGCTAGGAGTTTGATATTCATGATTTCGGATTAAAAAACAAAGATAACAGAAATTTGCGAAATGGTTTTTCAGCAGCTGAAATTGACTGAATTAGAATCGTAATTATCATTAAATCAGATAAATATGTTAAATTTTAGTTATTCTCTTTAAAACGGGAGATCTGGAAATCCTCAAATAATCAAAATAATGTATCTTTGACCGCAAATGGTTTTTAAGTTTTAAGAATGATTACAACACAAACAACACAATTGGAACAATATTTTCTGCAATTCAGAAAAAACATCATCGGAATCGATCAGGAATTTGATTCTCCTTTCGGAAGAAAAAAAATAATTTATACTGATTGGACAGCTTCAGGGCGTTTATATCGTCCGATTGAAGAAAAACTGATGAATGAGTTTGGACCATTTGTTGCCAATACGCATACTGAAACTACGGTATCGGGAACAGCAATGACCATGGCATATCATGAAGCACGGCATATAATCAAAAAACATGTTAACAGTGATGAAAACGATGTTCTGATTGTTGACGGAAGCGGTATGACCGGTGTTATCAATAAATTTCAGCGTATTTTAGGATTGAAAGTTCCTGAAAATCTTCAGAAATATACTCAGGTTCCAGAAGAGAAAAGACCTGTTGTTTTCATTTCTCACATGGAGCATCATTCAAATCAGACTTCCTGGTTGGAAACTATAGCAAAAGTAGAGGTGATTCCGGCTTGCGAAAAAGGTTTGATTTGCTTGGACAGTTTTAAGGCATTGTTGGAAAAATACAAAGACGTTACTTTGAAAATTGCTTCTGTTACGGCTTGTTCTAACGTTACAGGAATCAGAACGCCTTATCATGAAGTTGCAAAATTGATCCATCAGTACAACGGAGTTTGTTTTGTGGATTTTGCCTGTTCAGGACCTTATGTGAAAATCGACATGCATCCGGCGGATAATCCTGAAGGTTATTTGGATGCCATTTTTATGTCACCACATAAATTCTTAGGCGGACCAGGTACTTCGGGAGTTTTGGTTTTCAATAAAAAGCTTTACAAAAACATGGTTCCGGATCATCCGGGAGGCGGAACGGTGAGCTGGACCAATCCATGGGGAGAGCATAAATATCTGGATAATATTGAAGAACGTGAAGACGGAGGTACTCCTGGGTTCCTTCAGGTTATCAAAACGGCTTTGGCAATCCAGTTGAAAGAGCAGATGGGAATTGATAATATCCTGAAACGCGAGCATGAAATTGTTGATTATGTTTTCGACAGATTAGGGAACATCCCAAATATCAATATCCTTGCAGGTCAGCACCATGACAGATTAGGTGTTATTTCGTTTTATATTGACGAACTGCATTTTAACCTTGGTGTGAAAATCCTAAATGATAAATTCGGAATCCAGACACGTGGAGGATGTAGCTGCGCAGGAACATACGGTCATTATTTGCTGCATGTAGATCAGGAAACTTCTCATTATCTGACGGATAAAATTACCCACGGAGATTTAATCGAAAAACCGGGATGGATCAGAATGTCAATCCACCCAACTACAACTTCTGCAGAAATTGAATTCGTTTGTGACAGTATTGTTGCTTTAGCCGAAAATCATAAAGAATGGGCTAAAGATTATGAATACAATAAGAACTCGAATGAGTTTCTTCATAAAGATGCTTCGCATAAAGAAAAAGAAATGGTTAAAAACTGGTTTTCTTTATAAGCAAAATACATATAGACATAAAAAAATCCACTTGTTATAAGTGGATTTTTTTTTTGCTGCCTGTGTTCTGCCATCTGACTACTGCAACGGTTGACTGTCTTTTGTGTGTTTCCACCTTTTGTGCGTCCACAGATAATATTCCGGTTTGTCAAGGATTTGCTGTTCTAGCATTCTGAAAAACATATCGGTGATTTCGTAATCCGGTACTCCTTTAATGTTCTCACCCATCGGAACGAAAGTCATCTGATACCGTCCACGCCCTAATTTTTCTCCTTTTAAGAAAAGTACGTTCATGTCTAATCGTTTGGAAAGCATTTCGGCTCCCGTATGCACGGGAACATCAATTCCCATAAATTTTGTCCAATGATGTGCTTTCCATACTTTAGGATTTTGATCGGCAATGAAACCGTAAAGACTTTTTATTCCTTTTTTATGGTTAGCTAATATGGTGGGAGTAGTTTCAGCGGTATCAATTAAAGTAGCGTCGAATTTACTGCGGATTTTTCGGACCAAATTGTCAAAATACCTGTTTTTAATTCGTTTATAAACTCCGTAACTTTTAAATTTAGCGTATTTGTTCATGATGATTAACCATTCGTAACTAGAATAATGGCCCGACAGAGCAATAATGCTTTTGCCTTTTGCTTCGTATTCATGATAGAGATCCATATTGGTGAATATAAAGCGCTTGCGCATTTCTTTTTCGGAAATAGTCATGGTTTTAATCATTTCCATGAAACCATCAACTAAATGATGGTACGATTTTTTCTCTACGATCAAACGTTCTTTTTCCGATAAATGAGGTAAAGCCAAAGCCAGATTTTGTCTGACCACTTTTTTTCTGTAGCGAATGATGTAATATACAAGTACGTAAATGCAATCGGAAACGAAGTATAATAATCGGAAGGGTAGAATTGATATACACCATAAGATAGGATATGCCAATAAAAATATTAATAACTGCATTTATTTAAATTTTTTGCAAATATAATTTAAAACAGATTATTCGGATAATAAATAACATTCTATAAAGAAACATTGGTTATTTTTACCCAACGAAAATGCAAATATATGAATCCTGTATTATTACTGATTATCGCAGCAACTGCCATTACAAGTTTTAAAGGCTTTGGAGATCAATCTTTTTTCAGAAAATATGAATTTCACATTGGCAGTATTCGTGCAGGGGAGCATATCAGAATGATAACTTCTGCATTTTTGCATGGTGATGTTGGGCACCTGTTATTTAACATGCTTACATTGTATTTTTTTGCACCTGTTGTAATTCAGAATTTTGACGCATTCACTTTTCTTGCGATTTACTTCGGGAGTTTGATTTGTGGCAGTTTACTCACTTTATACTTCCATCATAACGATTACTATTACCGGGCTATCGGAGCTTCCGGAGCAGTTACGGGAGTACTGTATTCTGCTATTTTATTATACCCCGACATGAGTCTTTATTTATTTTTTATTCCGATTCCCATTCCCGCGTACTTATTCGGAATCGGTTATTTGCTGTATTCTATTTACGGGATGAAAGCCAAGAATGACAATATCGGACACACAGCACATTTTGGTGGAGCAATCGGAGGTTATATCATTACACTTGCAAAAGTTCCGACAATGGTAACAGACAATACATCAATGGTTATTTTATTGTTGATTCCGATTATCATTTTGCTGATTTTATTAAAAATGGGCAAGATTTAACGCTTTTGGCATTGCTTTTGCTTTGTAATGAAAAACTTAAATTAAAAAATATGAAAAAATTAGTTTTATTTGGAATCGTATTGTTTACAACGGTATTTTCTTATGCACAAACTCAGGAAAACAAAATGATTCCACAGATTGTAGTTTCTGGTGAAGGGAAAATTAAAGTTGCTCCGGATCAGGCCGTGATAACTGTCGGCGCTGAAAATACCGGTAACGATGCAGCCGACGTAAAAACGAAAAATGATGTAACAATTGATGCTTTAATCAAATACATCAAGAAAATGAAATTAGCTGCTACTGATTATCAGACACAACGAGTGTCCTTATATAAGTCATACGATTATCAGAAAAAGAAAAATACCTATACAGCGTCACAAAATATCATTATTACACTTAAGGATCTGTCCAAATATGATGAGTTGATTATAGGATTGGTCGATGCAGGCGCAAACGTTATCCATGGTGTGGATTTCAAATCGTCTAAAGTAGCTGAATACGAAAGCCAGGCCAGAATTAAGGCGGTTCAGAATGCAAAAGCAAAAGCGGCTGACTATGCATCGGCATTAAACCAAAAAGTAGGGAAGACAATTATGGTTTCAGACAATTCTATGACAAACTATCCAAGACCAATGTATGCTGCTATGAAAATGGATTCAGAAATGGCTGCACCGTCAAGAGAAACATTGGCAATAGGAGAGATTGAAGTAATTGCAAACGTAACCATTAACTTTGCCATCGAGTAACAAATTTGTTTCGATAATTTTGTTTGGCTTTCAGAATCCAATTACATTTGCATTACTCAAAAACAACACATAAATAATGAACACAATTACGACTACCAATTTTAACTTTCCGGGTCAAAAATCTGTTTACCGTGGTAAAGTAAGAGAAGTTTACAATATCAACGACGAACTTTTAGTAATGGTGGCAACCGACAGATTATCAGCTTTCGATGTTGTTATGCCAAAGGGAATTCCCTACAAAGGTCAGATTCTAAATCAGATTGCTACTAAATTCATGCAGTTAACTGAGGACATAGTTCCGAATTGGTTAATTGCTACTCCGGATCCGAATGTTGCTGTTGGTCATTTGTGTGCTCCTTTTAAAGTGGAAATGGTAATCCGAGGTTATTTGTCTGGACACGCAGCTCGTGAATATGCAGTAGGAAAAAGAGTGTTATGTGGAGTTGAAATGCCTGAAGGATTAAAGGAAAATGATAAATTTCCAACGCCGATAATTACACCGACAACAAAAGCGGATAATGGCTCTCATGATGAAGATATTTCGCGTGAAGCAATTTTGGCAAACGGAATCGTATCGGAAGAAGATTATCTGATTTTAGAAAAATACACAAGAGCTTTATATCAGAGAGGAACAGAAATTGCTGCTTCCCGCGGATTAATTCTGGTAGATACCAAGTACGAATTCGGTAAAACCAAAGATGGGAAAATCGTTTTGATAGATGAAATTCACACGCCGGATTCATCGCGTTATTTCTATGCCGAAGGGTATCAGGAGAGACAGGATAGAGGAGAAGACCAGAAACAATTGTCGAAAGAATTTGTTCGCCGTTGGTTAATCGAAAATGGTTTCCAGGGTAAGGAAGGTCAACAAATCCCAAATATGACGGATGAATACATTGAAACCGTTTCAGAACGTTACATCGAATTATATGAGAATATTATTGGTGACAAATTCGTAAAAGCGGATATTTCCAATATCAATGAACGCATCGAGAAAAACGTGGTTGCTTTTTTAAGTAAATAAGATAACCCAAATTTAAAGATATACTAACCACGCTTTGCGTGGTTTTTTTGTTCTTTGTAATAATAAAATGAAAGGCGGTTTTAAAAATTTCGACAAACGGTTTTAAAACACCGATTATCAGTATCTATTTGTTAAAATTATGTTATAATCTGGATTTTAGAGTAACGAAAGCAAATTAAAAGCGTCTATTCATTAAATCATTAATCAAAAAAATAAATCATCATGAAAAAAACGATCAGTTTGTTAGGTTTAGCTTTAATCGCAGCTACAAATGTTGCTTTAGCTTCAAATGTTGAAACTTCAACTTTTAAAAATGTTGCAATTTACAATCACGATGTGACACCACTTATTGTGGCTATCAGTAAAGGAGATGTAATCACAGTTAAAAAATTCATCGAATACGGGGTAGACGTAAATGAAACTAAAAACGGAATGACACCATTAATGTTTGCAGCTCGTTTTAACAATGCTGAGATAGCAAAATTTTTAATTGAAAAAGGAGCGGATGTTTCAGTTAAAGACAATAATGGCCGTACCGCTTTGCAACTTGCCGAAGCAACAAAAGCTACCGAAGTGGCTGAAATTATCAGAGCTGCTTCAAAAAAATAAGTTTAAGTTGTTGTATAGTAGTTAAGAACCGGGTTGTATACCCGGTTTTTTTATGATCTAAAATAAATTTTAGGATTGAGAACTGTTTAATTCGGAAATTACGTAATCTTTATAAGTTTTTGAAATCGGGATTTTTTTACTGCCTATTGTAATAAAGGAAATGTTATACCCGTCAATTTTAGTTTTGTTTACGATAAAGCCTTTATGGGTTTTGATAAAATTACCGGGAAGTTTATCCATAAACTCGGTTATGGTCGAACGATAACGATATTCTTTTTCCTCAGTACCTATGAGCAGGTAATTCTTCTGGCTTTCGGCATAAATGATGTTTTCAATGGCCACTTTTTCAAAAATCTCATTATACTTTATATATATGAAAGCACTCTCCTTAGGAATAGTAACGTTTTGTTTGTTGTAGTTAAGCATCGCTATTTCTATGGCTGTAAAAAGTTCTGCTTTCTGGAAAGGTTTTATCAGATAGCCATAAGGATTTGTGGCTATGGCATTTTTGACTGTCACATCATCGGAATAAGCTGTTAAGAAAACATGAGGAATTGAATATTTTTCCTGAATATAATTCGCCAGCCAAATACCGTCTTTATCTCCCTGGATGGTGATGTCCAAAAGGGCGAATTCAACTTTATTTTCTGAAAGCACCGTAATGGCTTCCTGTGCATTCATCGAAGTTCCGACAACATTGTAGCCCATCTCTGTTAATAGGACAGTTAGCGTCTTTTGGGTTATGTATTCGTCTTCTACTACTAATATGTTTAGTGGGTGGTTCATTATACTATATCTTTAAAAGTAATAATTATGGTGGTTCCGTTATTGTTTTTCCAATCAAAGTTGCCTTCCAATTGTCTTGTCAGTCCAATTATCAGATCAAAACCAATTGATTGCAGCTTCTTTGGATTAAAATCCTCAGATAATCCGATGCCGTCGTCTTTGACAATAAGTTTGTAAATATCGTTTTCTTTAGTGAGATTGATTTTAATATTTCCGTTTTCTCTGTTTTTAAAGGCGTGCTTAAAACAATTGGTCATTATTTCATTAATAATCAAACTTAGTGGAATGGCTGTGTTGATGCCGAGTTCTATCTCATTTGCTTCGACATCAATATTTATTTTTGTATTATTATGGAATGCTGATTGAATAGCCTGAATTAATTCGGATAAATAATTTTGAAACGGAACCTTACTGAAATTTTCAGATTGATAGAGCGTTTTGTGAATTAATGCAATAGACTGTATTCGTGATTGGCCTTCTTTTAGAATAACCTTTGCATTTTCATCAATGATGTTCAGATTCTGAAGTTCCAATATTCCCGAAATAATCTGCAGATTGTTTTTCACCCTGTGGTGAATTTCCTTTAAAAGCATTTCTTTTTCAGCCAACGACTCTTTGATGGTTTCATTTTTTGCTGAAATTTCATCATTTTTCTGCTGAATCTCTTTCTGTTTTTTTCGGGAATTATTCAGGTACAACAAAGTTGTCATCAAAATGATTCCTAAGGCTGTTGCAACAATATAAAGTATCCCTTTTTCTTTGGCGTTAATATCCGATTGTTGTTTTTCAATTACATTGTCTTTTTCTTCCAATTGATAAAGAATTTCATTTCCAGCCAATAAAAGGCGTTGTTTCTTCGAATTTATCGAATCACTCAAATTGAACGCTTTCTCATTGTAGGTAAACGCTTCATCTTTTTTATTTTGCGCTTTCAGTAATTCTGCTTTTGTTTTATAGTAGAACACTTTTGTTTCAGGTGATATTCCCTTTGGTATGAGTTGTTCTGCAAGTTGTATGTTTTTTTGCGCCTCAGTGAAGTTTTTTAACTTAATGTTACATGTGGAAAGATTGATAATGTTTTTGACTATTCCATCGTTGTTGTTATTGTAGTCCTTAATTTTTAAACTGATGGATAAATCTTCCATGAGCAGTGGCAATGCATTTTTATAATCGCCTTGTTTCATTTTTAAAATACCCATATTTCCTTTCACCAGGCCAGACAATGTGCTGTAATTCCCAAAATCATTTTTTTTAAGAGCTGTCTCTGCTTTTTGTAATGACAGATTATAATAATGGTAGGCACTATCAACTTGATTGTTCTTGAAAAAATAAAATCCTAAATTGTTGTAAGCATTTGGAACTATGAGAGAATCACGTTTGGGGTTTTTTAGTATTTCGTTGATTTCCGATTTCAATTGTAGAATAGCCTTATCGTATAAGAACAATCGGGCATATAAGCTACTTTTATTATTATAACTCCACAAAGGATAATCCACCCCTTTTTTTCTGAGATAGGCTATTTCAGAGTTTATTTTAAAAACATTGGAATATAAATTAAGGTTCAGATAAGCACTTTGCAATTGAACCAATACATACATTTTTTTTGAGTCGGGGAGTTTGTAATCCTTGTTGTTCAGAATCTCTTTAAAAGTAATAATGGTTTTTAGGTCTTCCTGTTTAAAGACATGGATTTCGGCTAATGCGAATTTAAGTCGCATCGACGATTTTGTATCTGAGTTAATTTGTTCATCGGCAGATAGTTTAAGGAGATTCTGGTATAAAAAATCCAGATGATCTAATTTTTGCCTATGAGTCAGACTTTCGTAAAAACTGATTTTATCAATGCCTTTTTTTGAAGCATAAGTTTCCTCTATTTTATCGGTCGTTTGAGCTTTTCCATTAAATAATGGAATAAAAAGGAGTAAACAGAAGATTATTTTTTTTAAAGAAGGCATTATTATAAAACTTCAATTTTTACGGTCAGTTCACCATGACTTTTTTTGTCTGTTATTTTCATGAAGGCTTTTTTGGTCAGGTCAATTTCTCTTCCTTTTGTAAATGGTCCTCGATCATTGATGATAACCACAACCGACTTATTGTTGGCAAGGTTGGTGACTTTTACTTTTGTTCCAAATGGAAGTTCCCTGTGCGCCGCCGTATATTTCTTATTACTAAAACGTTCTCCGTTGGCTGTTTTACGACCGTTGAATTTATCATGATAATAAGAGGCAACTCCCGTGCTTTTGTGTCCCTTTACTTTTGAAACAGTGCTAGTTTTGCTTTTAGAATGCGATGACCCGCAACTGTTCATTACTAAAGTAAATGACAGTAGTAGGAGAGCTGCCTTGAATTTTGTCGGTAATGAAATCATTAAATGTTATTTGAAATAAGAGAAAGTTTCGTTGTTCTCAATTCGCAATAAACTTTCATAAATTAATTTGATGACATTTTCTACGTCTTCACGGTGAACCATTTCTACCGTAGTATGCATATAACGCAAAGGAAGCGAAATTAGTGCAGAAGCAACTCCGCCATTGCTGTAGGCGAATGCATCCGTATCCGTTCCCGTAGCTCTTGAAGTGGCATGACGCTGGAAAGGAATCTTTTTATCTTCTGCAGTAGTAACGATTAGTTCGCGTAATCTGTTCTGAACGGCAGGAGCATAGGCAATAACCGGGCCTTTACCCATTTTCAGATCACCTTCAATTTTCTTTTCGATCATCGGGGTAGTGGTATCGTGGCAAACATCGGTTACAATTGCCACATTCGGTTTGATGGTATGCGTAATCATTTCAGCTCCACGCAAACCAATTTCTTCCTGAACCGAATTCACTACATACAATCCGAAAGGTAATTTCTTTTTATTCTCTTTTAATAAACGCGCGACTTCCGCAATCATGAATCCTCCCATGCGGTTGTCTATGGCACGGCAAACGAATTTATCATTGTTCAAAACCATGAATTCATCTGGATATGTAATTACGCAACCTACGTGAACGCCTAATTTCTCCACTTCTTCTTTGGTAGAACAACCACAGTCAATGAAAATATTGTGAAGCGTTGCTGATTCTTCCTTACCGCGATTTCTCGTATGTATTGCCGGCCATCCGAAAACTCCTTTTACAATGCCGTTTTTAGTATGAATGTTTACGCGCTTTGAAGGTGCGATCTGGTGATCCGATCCTCCATTGCGAATAACATAGATCAATCCGTCATCCGTAATATAGTTTACGTACCACGAAATTTCGTCCGCATGTCCTTCAATCACTACTTTATATTCTGCTTCCGGATTTATAACACCGACAGCTGTTCCGTATGTATCCGTAATAAATGTATCTACGTAAGGTTTTAGGTACTCCATCCAAATTTTTTGACCACTTTCCTCATAACCTGTTGGAGATGCGTTATTTAGATAATTTTCTAAAAAAGTAAGTGACGATTCGGACAGTATTGATTTCGTTGCCATAAAATAATTTTTTCGCTAAAATAATAAAATGGCATCAGAGTTGTTAGTATAATGCATAATTTTGATATAATAAATAAGTCTATGAAGCGATATCTTTTTTTGAGTATTTCATTCTTTTTTTCCTCCTATATATATAGTCAGGTTACCAACGATACTGTCCAAACTCAGGAACAGGATACATCTGTTGTTTTTAAAACACAAATGGATGAAATGTTCATTGGTAAGGATAAGGCTAAACTGGAGGAAATGGAGCGTATCAAAAAAATTCAGCGTCGCGTTTATAAAGTGTATCCTTATGCAAAATTAGCAGCCGAGAATTTAAAGATTATGAACGCTAATATGGCCAAACTTAAAACGGAAAAGGAAAAGAAGAAGTATTTTAAGATTGTAGAAAATTATCTTGAAAATGAATTTGGGGACCGCTTGAAAAAATTCTCGCGCAAAGAGGGCCAGATCCTTGTAAAACTTATTCATAGGCAAACCGGCATTACGACTTTTAAACTCATCAAAGATTTAAAAAGCGGTTGGAAAGCTTGGTGGTCCAATAACGCGGCCAGTTTATATGATATCGATTTGAAAGCCGAATACGATCCTTTTAAAGAACTTGACGATTTTTATATAGAAGGCATGTTGGTAAAGGCCTTCAGGGAGGGAAAACTGCAACGTCAGGATCCTGCCAAGCCGATAGACCTTGCCGAACTTTCCGCAACTTGGAAAGAAAGGCTTAATAAATCCAGAAAAGCAAGAGAGGAAAAAGCAGCCAAAGAAAAAGCAGCTTTGGAGGAAAATAAATAATTTTAAAGCCTGGAGCGAAAGTTCCGGGCTTTTTTGCGATCTATGTTCCCGCTTTCCGCTGCAATTCCTCCGCTGCGCTGCGGGATTTCCACTGCTCCCGATAGCTATCGGGACGTGGCTAGGGGATGGGTTTTGTGGATTTACCAGTAAACTTTTTTGGGACTGTTACCTATATATAGTATAGTAGAAACAAACTTGACTGCTCCGCTGTTTTACTTCTTTGCGATTTTCGAAAAAAAATTTTCAAGGGTTATGAAATGGTTATCAGTGAGTTAAGGGAAAGAGGTGAAAAAACTTCAAAAAAAGACCGGAAATAATTAGGAGTTACGCAAAAGAGTGCTACTTTTGCACTCGCAATAACGGCACAGTTCTACTGACATTTTGAAACAAAACGGATCGAAAAGATTTTGAAAAAAGTTAAAAAAAGATTTGGTTTGTAAAGAAAAAAGAAAGTATCTTTGCCACCCGCAAAACACGGTAAAGTTCATTGGAAATATTGAGTAAGTGATTGGAATTACGGTTTAGAAATTAAATCGAAAAATAATTCAAAAAAGCTTGCGAGATTAAAAAAAGGAGTTACCTTTGCAGCCCGCTAAAACGGGAAGTTCTTAAAAATACTGACGACAAAATGGAAAGAAAATTTTTTCAAAAAAAAGTTTCAAAAAGTTTTGCCAGTTAAAAATTAAGTTCTAGTTTTGCACCCGCTAACCGAAAGGCTGGCGAGAAAAAATAAGAAGACACGTTCATAGACATATTGAATTGACAGCATTGAAACGAAGCAATTCGTTTCAAGATTAAGAGAGAGTAAGACTCGAGTAGATTAGAAAAAACCTAGCATCTTTATCGACAATATTAAAATATACGATGAAGAGTTTGATCCTGGCTCAGGATGAACGCTAGCGGCAGGCCTAACACATGCAAGTCGAGGGGTAGAGTTAGCTTGCTAACTTGAGACCGGCGCACGGGTGCGTAACGCGTATGCAATCTACCTTGTACAGAGGGATAGCCCAGAGAAATTTGGATTAATACCTCATAGTGTTATGATGTGGCATCACATTATAACTAAAGTTCCAACGGTACAAGATGAGCATGCGTCCCATTAGCTAGTTGGTGTGGTAACGGCATACCAAGGCAATGATGGGTAGGGGTCCTGAGAGGGAGATCCCCCACACTGGTACTGAGACACGGACCAGACTCCTACGGGAGGCAGCAGTGAGGAATATTGGTCAATGGGCGCAAGCCTGAACCAGCCATGCCGCGTGCAGGATGACGGTCCTATGGATTGTAAACTGCTTTTATACGGGAAGAAACACTCCTACGTGTAGGAACTTGACGGTACCGTAAGAATAAGGATCGGCTAACTCCGTGCCAGCAGCCGCGGTAATACGGAGGATCCAAGCGTTATCCGGAATCATTGGGTTTAAAGGGTCCGTAGGCGGTCTTATAAGTCAGTGGTGAAAGCCCATCGCTTAACGATGGAACGGCCATTGATACTGTAAGACTTGAATTAGTGGGAAGTAACTAGAATATGTAGTGTAGCGGTGAAATGCTTAGATATTACATGGAATACCAATTGCGAAGGCAGGTTACTATCACTATATTGACGCTGATGGACGAAAGCGTGGGGAGCGAACAGGATTAGATACCCTGGTAGTCCACGCCGTAAACGATGGATACTAGCTGTTCGGAGCAATCTGAGTGGCTAAGCGAAAGTGATAAGTATCCCACCTGGGGAGTACGTTCGCAAGAATGAAACTCAAAGGAATTGACGGGGGCCCGCACAAGCGGAGGAGCATGTGGTTTAATTCGATGATACGCGAGGAACCTTACCAGGGCTTAAATGGGAGACGACAGGACTGGAAACAGTTTTTTCTTCGGACGTCTTTCAAGGTGCTGCATGGTTGTCGTCAGCTCGTGCCGTGAGGTGTCAGGTTAAGTCCTATAACGAGCGCAACCCCTATTGTTAGTTGCCAGCGGGTCATGCCGGGAACTCTAACAAGACTGCCGGTGCAAACCGTGAGGAAGGTGGGGATGACGTCAAATCATCACGGCCCTTACGTCCTGGGCTACACACGTGCTACAATGGGCGGTACAGAGAGCAGCCACCACGCAAGTGGGCGCGAATCTTCAAAACCGTTCTCAGTTCGGATCGGAGTCTGCAACTCGACTCCGTGAAGCTGGATTCGCTAGTAATCGCATATCAGCCATGATGCGGTGAATACGTTCCCGGGCCTTGTACACACCGCCCGTCAAGCCATGGAAGCTGGGGGTACCTGAAGTCGGTGACCGCAAGGAGCTGCCTAGGGTAAAACTAGTAACTGGGGCTAAGTCGTAACAAGGTAGCCGTACCGGAAGGTGCGGCTGGAACACCTCCTTTCTAGAGAAAAGATTAAGATCTGGGATTTTAATTGAAAGAAGATTACTCTCGCTGTTAGTTCAAATATTACAATAATTAAAAAACAGAGTCTCGTAGCTCAGCTGGTTAGAGTACTACACTGATAATGTAGGGGTCCCCAGTTCGAGTCTGGGCGGGACTACTAAGTTTTTTGATTGTAAAAGGAAATTTTAGAGGTTGAGTGGCCGTTTGAAGTACTGTTAACTGAAAACTGTTAACTGAACACTAGAAACGGGGGATTAGCTCAGCTGGCTAGAGCGCCTGCCTTGCACGCAGGAGGTCATCGGTTCGACTCCGATATTCTCCACGAGTTTCGAAAGAGACGAAAGTTCATTGACATATTGAGATAAAAAAACATTTAAAAAGTAGAAAGAACACAGTTTTTGCCTATTTATAGGTAAGAATGAAAGTACAATAAGCAAAATAAGGGCGTATGGGGGATGCCTAGGCTCTCAGAGGCGATGAAGGACGTGATAAGCTGCGAAAAGCTGCGGGGATTGGCACATACGAATTGATCCGCAGATATCCGAATGGGGCAACCCACTATATTGAAGATATAGTACCCGATAGGGGGCAAACCCGCTGAACTGAAACATCTAAGTAGGCGGAGGAGAAGAAAACAAAAGTGATTCCGTAAGTAGTGGCGAGCGAACGCGGATTAGCCCAAACCAATGTTGTTACGGCAATGTTGGGGTTGTAGGACCACGACATTTCTTGCGGATTGAATTAGAATAACCTGGAAAGGTTAACCATAGAGGGTGATAGTCCCGTATAAGTAAGAAAAGATAAGGATAGTGGTATCCTGAGTAGGGCGGGGCACGTGAAACCCTGTCTGAATCTGGCGGGACCATCCGCTAAGGCTAAATACTCCTGAGAGACCGATAGTGAACCAGTACTGTGAAGGAAAGGTGAAAAGAACCGTGAATAACGGAGTGAAATAGATCCTGAAACCATACGCTTACAAGCGGTCGGAGCCCTTTAGTGGGGTGACGGCGTGCCTTTTGCATAATGAGCCTACGAGTTACCGTTGCTGGCAAGGATAAGCACTTCAGGTGTGGATCCGTAGCGAAAGCGAGTCTGAATAGGGCGCTTTAGTCAGTAGTGGTAGACGCGAAACCGTGTGATCTACCCATGGGCAGGATGAAGCTGTGGTAACACACAGTGGAGGTCCGAACCGGTTGACGTTGAAAAGTCTTCGGATGACCTGTGGGTAGGGGTGAAAGGCCAATCAAACTCGGAAATAGCTCGTACTCCCCGAAATGCATTTAGGTGCAGCGCTGTGTATAGTTATATAGAGGTAGAGCTACTGATTGGATGCGGGGGCTTCACCGCCTACCAATTCCTGACAAACTCCGAATGCTATATAATGTTTCACAGCAGTGAGGGCATGGGTGCTAAGGTCCATGTCCGAGAGGGAAAGAACCCAGACCATCAGCTAAGGTCCCCAAATGTATGCTAAGTTGAAAAAACGAGGTTTGTCTGCCCAGACAGCTAGGATGTTGGCTTGGAAGCAGCCATTCATTTAAAGAGTGCGTAACAGCTCACTAGTCGAGCGGACGAGCATGGATAATAATCGGGCATAAGTATACTACCGAAGCTATGGATTTACGTTTTACGTAAGTGGTAGGGGAGCATTCTAACAGGGCTGAAGGTGTGAGGCGACTCATGCTGGACCGGTTAGAAAAGAAAATGTAGGCATAAGTAACGATAATGCGGGCGAGAAACCCGCACACCGAAAGACTAAGGTTTCCTCAGCTATGCTAATCAGCTGAGGGTTAGTCGGGTCCTAAGGCGAACCCGAAAGGGACAGTCGATGGCCAACGGGTTAATATTCCCGTACTACTTATAATTGTGATGGGGTGACGGAGTGATGAAAGCACCGCGAACTGACGGAATAGTTCGTTAAAGTACTTAGCTATAGGTCCCGTAGTAAAATGCGCGGGAACTGGTGAAATACGATAGTACACGGAGTCTTCGGACAAAGTGATAGTGTGCCTAAGGGCTTCCAAGAAAAACCTCTAAACTTAGATTATAAGTACCCGTACCGTAAACCGACACAGGTAGTCGAGGAGAGAATCCTAAGGTGCTCGAGAGATTCATGGCTAAGGAATTAGGCAAAATAGACCTGTAACTTCGGGAGAAAGGTCGCCAGCGCAAGCTGGCCGCAGTGAAGAGGTCCAGGCGACTGTTTATCAAAAACACAGGGCTCTGCAAAATCGTAAGATGAAGTATAGGGCCTGACACCTGCCCGGTGCTGGAAGGTTAAGAGGAGATGTTATCTTCGGAGAAGCATTGAATTGAAGCCCCAGTAAACGGCGGCCGTAACTATAACGGTCCTAAGGTAGCGAAATTCCTTGTCGGGTAAGTTCCGACCTGCACGAATGGTGTAACGATCTGGACACTGTCTCAGCCATGAGCTCGGTGAAATTGTAGTATCGGTGAAGATGCCGATTACCCGCAGTGGGACGAAAAGACCCTGTGCACCTTTACTATAGCTTAGTATTGGTCTTGGATAAGTGATGTGTAGGATAGGTGGGAGACTGTGAAATGGCGTCGCCAGGCGTTGTGGAGTCATTGTTGAAATACCACCCTTTGCTTATCTGAGATCTAACCCCGCAAAGCGGGGGACATTGCTTGGTGGGTAGTTTGACTGGGGTGGTCGCCTCCAAAAGAGTAACGGAGGCTTCTAAAGGTTCCCTCAGCACGCTTGGTAACCGTGCGTAGAGTGCAATGGCATAAGGGAGCTTGACTGAGAGACATACAGGTCGATCAGGTACGAAAGTAGAGCATAGTGATCCGGTGGTTCCGCATGGAAGGGCCATCGCTCAAAGGATAAAAGGTACGCCGGGGATAACAGGCTGATCTCCCCCAAGAGCTCATATCGACGGGGGGGTTTGGCACCTCGATGTCGGCTCGTCACATCCTGGGGCTGGAGAAGGTCCCAAGGGTTGGGCTGTTCGCCCATTAAAGTGGCACGCGAGCTGGGTTCAGAACGTCGTGAGACAGTTCGGTCTCTATCTACTGTGGGCGTTAGAAATTTGAGTGGATCTGATTCTAGTACGAGAGGACCGAATTGGACGAACCTCTGGTGTATCTGTTGTTCCGCCAGGAGCACCGCAGAGTAGCTACGTTCGGAAGGGATAAGCGCTGAAAGCATATAAGCGCGAAACCCACCACAAGATGAGATTTCTTTTAAGGGTCGTGGAAGATGACCACGTTGATAGGCTATAGATGTAAAGGCAGTAATGTCATAGTCGAGTAGTACTAATAACCCGTAAGCTTATGTACGCTTTTCCTCCCGCTTCGGCGGGAGGGAGAAACTTTCTAAATAATGATTATTTATCTCAGTATGTTAAGATATTATTGTAATGTTGATTAGTAATAAGCTGATTACCCTTGCAAAAACGACTTAAGGTGGTTATTGCGGCGGGGCTCACCTCTTCCCATTCCGAACAGAGTAGTTAAGCCCGCCTGCGCAGATGGTACTGCAATCTTGTGGGAGAGTATGTCGCCGCCTTTCTTTTGAAAAGCCCTTCACGAAAGTGAAGGGCTTTTTTGTTTTACAATAATTTTGGTTTTGAAAGAATCAAGACTTGAAAAAATAGCTGTGTTCTTTTGAAAATTATCGTGTTTTAAAAGACAAACGAATATGGATTACCCTATAGCCCCGGGTGGAGTGGCACGAAGTAGAACGGAACACGGGAAAATGGTATAGCAATCAAAAACAACCTTTCGCTTCTAAAATATTCAACGTTATATTTTGTAATTAGTTGGTTTTTAATTGATTGGCTTCGTTGAAAAAGAGGGAATTTATAAGTTTTTGTAATAATTACAACAATAATTTACAGGACAGATATCACATTTAGGATTGGTTGGCCTGCAGATTTCCCTGCCTAAAAAGGACATGGACATGCCTATTTCGCCCCAAATGTCTTTAGGTAAAACCTGCATTAATTGTTTTTCGACTTTGTTGCCGTCTTTAGTTTCTGTAATCAATCCGATCCTTGGAGCTACTCTAATTACGTGTAAATCAGCAATAATGCCTTCTGCTGTAACGTTGGCTTCCCTCATGATTACATTGGCAGATTTTCGTCCTATACCTTTTAACGCGACTAAATTTTCCATTGTCAGCGGAATGTTTTTATCCTCTTTTAATGACTGGGCAATTTCAATAATCCAACTTGCTTTTGTGCCAAAATTGCGCACTTTTGAAATATGTGGAATCAAAGCATCTATATTTGAAACCGAAAGACTTTCTAAATTTGGAAATACATTAAAAAGGTTTGGAGCAATTTTATTGATATTAGCATCAGAATCCTGGGCTGACAGGATAACCATAATCATCAGCTGGTAAAGATTCTGATAGTCCAGAGGATGTTTTTTTCCTTTATATTTTTCTATTAGAGGCTTTAAATTGGCAGCCCAATCGATTTGTTCTTCAAATAAATCCATATTTTATTTTTTACGGAAATCTAAAGATAAGGAATTTACGCAATAGCGAATACCGGTTTTCGTTGGTCCATCATTAAAAACATGTCCGAGGTGTCCTCCACACTTCGCGCAAAGAATTTCAGTTCGCAACATTCCGTGTGACGTATCTTTGATGTACTCGACCTTTCCCGGAATACACTCGTCAAACGAAGGCCAGCCGCAATGACCGTCAAATTTGGTATCACTTTCAAATAAAGGTTCACCACAAGCACCACAGCAATAAGTACCGTTTTCAAAAAGCAGGTTATATTCGCCTGTATGCGGGTATTCGGTACCTTTTTGGCGAAGGATTCTGTATTTTTCTTCGCCTAATTGAGCTTTCCACTCATCTTCTGATTTTTCAACAGTATATTTCATTGTTTTGCAGGAATAAATTGTATTGAAACTGAATTTGTACAAAAACGTTTTCCTGTTGTTTCGGCTGGTCCGTCGTCAAATACATGTCCGAGATGTCCGCCGCATTTTTCACAGGTAACTTCTATTCGCTCCATACCGAAACTGTTATCGGTAGTATATTTTACGGATCCTTTTATAGCCTGATCAAATGATGGCCATCCACAATCGGAATCAAATTTGGCATCAGAGGTAAATAAAGGATTTTTGCAGGCAGCACAAACATAGATCCCTTTTTCAAAATGCTTCCAGTATTTTCCGGTAAATGGTCTTTCTGTTCCTTTTTCTCTTAAAACTTCGTATTGTTCGGGAGTTAATTTTGCTTTCCACGGATCTCCAGCTGTAGGAGTGGAAGCTGTTTGAGTTTCTTTTTTCTTTTCCTGACCACTGCAGGAAATAAACATACTCATTATTAATATGACAAATAAATTTTTCATGTCTTTACTGAATAAATGAAACAATTTTTCTGATTACTTTCGTATCGCCTAAAATTTTTCTGTGTCCCAATTCTTTGGTAATCAGTAATTCTCCATTTTTTAAATGCTGGTGAATGTGATGAGCGGCAGATACAGGAACGTCATCATCGTTTTCGTCGTGAATTACCAAAACAGGGATAGTAACTTCTTTTGAAGCTATATACGTAGAATAACTGTTCATGGTTTCCCCAATTTTATTTTCAAATGTAAATTTCATCTGTTTACTTATCACTGGCTTCAGACCAAGTTTCAGTACAAAGTCATCCATAATATCCTCAACAACATCACCACTGCCAATTATTACTGCTTTTTTTACATTCAAACCTCTTTTTATTGAATTCATTATGGTCATACCACCTAATGAATGTCCGATTGCAAATTCAAAAGGACCAAATTCTTTTGATATTTGTAAAACAGAAGCAATAAATTCAGTCATATTGCTTGTTTTTCCAGGGGCTTTTCCATGTGCAGGAGCATCAAAACTCACGATAGAATATCCTGATCTTATAAGTTCATCTGCAATCTTAACCAATTGTGTTCCTCTGCCAGACCAACCGTGTACCAATAAAACCTTTTTTTCGGAAGTCCCATATTGGTAAAGCATTATACTTTTATTTATAGATTTTACAGGAATTAATTGCTGTTTACTACCAGCATCCATTTCTATTTCTCTTTTAGGAATTTTATGGCGGATAGGTGTCGTAAATAATTTTATTGCAAATTTCGTCGCCAATTTTGGAGAAATACTCTCTAAAATCTTTGCAGAATAAAGAATTGCTTTCGGAATTTTAATGGTTTGCTGATGTTTCGGCTTTTTCATCTTCTGTAAAAATATACTGCAAGTTACTTTAATAATAAGTTATTAAGTGATAACAAATTCTTAAATATGCGAGACATTTTATGCGAACATAAAATTCATGAAAAATATTTTGTATCTTTATTCCTAGTGATAAATAGGCAATTGTTTAGTTTTGCCCGATAAAATCTTACATTATGAATCTGAAATCAAGTTTGATAATTGCCGGTTCATTAGCACTTGTTATTTCTTGTGCCAAGAACCCGTTTACTGGAAAAAACACGATGGCTTTGGTGCCAAATAGCCAAATCTTCCCATCATCCTTTCAGCAATACAATCAGTTTTTGGGAGAAAATAAGGTAATAAAAGGAACCAAAGATGCTGAACGTGTTGAAAACGTTGGAATGAAGATAAAGGCAGCCGCAGAAAAATGGTTGAATGCTAATGGAAAAGAAGGTTATCTTAAAGATTATCAATGGGAATACAATTTGGTAGATAATAAAGAAGTGAATGCGTGGTGTATGCCTGGAGGAAAAATAGTTTTTTATACCGGAATTATGCCGATCTGTCAGGATGATGCCGGTATGGCTACTGTAATGGGGCATGAGGTTGCGCATGCATTAGCGAATCACGGGCAACAACGTATGAGCGCAGGGATGATTCAGCAATTAGGAGCAGTAGGACTAGGCGTTGCTGCTGGAGGCCAAAGTAAAGAGACACAAGCGGCTATTATGACTGCTTACGGAATCGGATCTGAGTATGGAGGGATGATGCCTTTCAGCCGTTCTCATGAAAGTGAGGCAGACATGATTGGTTTGACGCTTATGGCAGTTGCAGGTTATAATCCTGATAAAGCTGTGGCGTTTTGGGAAAGAATGGCGGCCAATGCAGGCGGAAACAAACCCCCTGAATTTATGAGTACGCACCCTTCAGATGAGACCCGTATTGCAAATATTAAGAAGCTGATCCCTAAAGCTAAGGAAGAAGCTGCTAAATTCGGAGTAACATTTAAGTAAGAAAAAATATGTATATTCGAATCCCGATGTAAGTCGGGATTTTTTTATACCTATTTTTAACTATGAAACAACTCGAAAAAGGGAGTTCTAAATTATTAAATGCCTGGGCATCTTATGATTGGGCTAACTCGGTTTATAGCCTGGTAATTGCTTCGGCGATTTTTCCAATTTATTATGGACAATTATTTAAGGATAAAGGCAATCTGTATATTGAAATATTTGGAATCGCACTAAAAAGTACCGCTTTGATAAGCTTTACCACAGCTGCCGCTTTCTTAATGGTGTCGATTTTTTCACCGTTGCTTTCAGGTATTGCCGATTATGCTGGTAATAAAAAGTCGTTCTTGAAATTTTTTTGTTATTTGGGAGCACTATCGACTATTGGCCTGTGTTGGTTTGATTTGGATACTATTTATTTCAGTCTGGCATGTTATTTTTTTGGACTGATTGGTTTTTGGGGAAGTTTAGTGTTTTATAATTCGTATTTACCCGATATAGCATTTCCGGAACAACAGGACAACGTCAGCGCTAAAGGATATTCCATGGGCTATCTTGGAAGTGTTATTTTGCTTATCATCAATCTTGCCATGGTAATGAAACCGGATTGGTTTGGGATTACAGGGACTGAAGGTGAGGCTGCGATAAAAGCAATGCGGTATTCTTTCATATCAGTAGGTATTTGGTGGATTGTTTTCAGTCAGTATGCATTTTATTATTTACCAAAAGGAACACAGGAAAACGGGAATAAAATGCATAGTGCTGTTGTTTTTAACGGTTTTAAGGAGCTAAAAAAAGTATGGCATTTGCTTGAAGATAATCTTCGTTTGAAACGTTATCTTTTAAGTTTCTTTGTTTACAGTATGGCTGTTCAAACAGTTATGTTGGCAGCCACTTATTTCGGAGAGCAGGAAATTGCATGGGAGTCTGACGGACAGCGTACCATGGGGCTGATTATAAGTATCCTAGTAATACAGTTAGTGGCAGTTATTGGTGCTGTTGTCACTTCGAGAGCTTCTGTAAAATTTGGAAATATTCCGACATTAATTATTATTAATTGTATTTGGATGATAATTTGCGTTTGTGCTTTCTTTGTTGTTTTACCAGTACATTTTTATATTACTGCAGGTTTTGTTGGATTGGTCATGGGGGGGATTCAATCGCTTTCACGTTCAACGTATTCGAAATTTTTACCTGAAACTAAGGATACCGCTTCCTTTTTTAGCTTTTACGATGTTTCTGAAAAAATAGGGATAGTAATAGGAATGCTTTTATATGGGTTGATAGATCAGATTACGGGTAGTATGCGGAATTCGATTGTTTTTTTAGCGGTGCTCTTCGCTTCTGGTGTATTCTTGTTGATAAGAGTTCCTAAAAAATTATGACAAATGAAAAATAATATTATATTTGAAAAAAAATAGAATTAGAAAAGACTAGTAATAAATAATTATGAAAAGAATTACAATTTTAGCAACCCTGACATTATTTTCTGCTGTTTTGTTTACAGCATGCGGAGATACAGAGCCTGTTGATCCTGCGGTACTTAAAGGTGTTACCAATGTTGATATTGTTGGAAGATATAAACTGTCGGCTTTTAATACGGATGTTCAGACTGATTTAAATCGTGACGGAAGTGCTTCTTCAAACCAGATGTCTGAGACAACATGCTACAATAATATGTTTTTGACGTTAAATGAAGACAAAACCTTTACTGCTGATTATAAAGGAGTAGATATTTCATCTGTGAATACACTTCAGTGTTTTACAGATCCGTTAGTGAATGGAACATGGACTTATGACGGAAATTTATTGAAGTTGTCACACACTGAAAATAATATAGAATACAATGATACTTATACTGTTTCAGGTAATGAGCTTGTTTTCAGAAAAAATCAGGGTATTATCGTTGGAGTTCCTATTGATACGCCTGAATTCATTTCATCTGGTATCACGATGATTTATACGAAAGAATAATTTCTTAATGGAATGATAAAAAAGCCTGAAATCTCTTTCAGGCTTTTTTATTGGCATAAAGATTGACTAATACTAAGAAAGAATTTCAATAAAGCGTAAATTTGTATTGATATTCAATCGGATATATTTTATATGTTTGTTAAAACAGTTGTCTGTCCTTTATCGTTTAATGACAAAAAGTCTTAAAAATACTATGCCAAATCAAAAAATACTCACGCTTGACAATCTGTCACTTCAGGAGATTGATACGGATGCGGAATTAATTCCGTTGTTAACTCCGGAAGATGAAGAAGAGATGAATAACGAAACCCTTCCGGGGGAGTTACCTATATTGCCTTTACGTAATACCGTTCTTTTTCCGGGTGTTGTGATTCCGATTACAGCCGGAAGAGATAAATCCATAAAACTGATCAACGATGCCAATGCCGGTGATAAAATCATTGGGGTGGTTGCTCAAAAGGATGAGAACGTGGAGGAACCAACGGCGGCTGACATTCATACGGTTGGTACGGTAGCCAGAATTCTGCGCGTTTTAAAATTACCTGATGGGAATACGACAGTTATTTTACAAGGGAAAAAGCGTTTTGAAATTGATGCGGTAACAACCGATGAGCCTTACCTTAAAGCAAGAATTAAAGAAGTTGCCGAAAATCGTCCGGATGAGAAGGATGAAGAATTTTCAGCAATTATAGATTCTATTAAGGAATTGGCAATACAGATTATTAGAGAGAGTCCGAATATTCCAACGGAGGCAACTTTTGCCATCAAGAACATTGAGAGCAATCCATTTCTAATCAATTTTGTTTCTTCCAACATGAATTTGTCAGTTGAAGAAAAACAAGAATTGCTGTCTGTTAATGATTTAAAAGACAGGGCAATGGAAACATTGCGATATATGAATGTCGAATTTCAGAAATTGGAATTAAAAAACGATATTCAATCTAAAGTCCGTTTTGATTTAGATCAGCAACAACGGGAATATTTTCTTCATCAACAGATGAAAACCATCCAGGAAGAATTGGGCGGTGTTTCTCATGATCAGGAAATTGAAGAAATGCGCACTAAAGCCAAATCAAAAAAATGGGAAGAGAAAGTAGCCAAGCATTTTGATAAGGAAATTTCAAAATTGCAGCGCATGAATCCGCAATCGCCGGATTTTGGTATCCAGCGTAACTATCTGGAGTTGTTCCTGGAATTACCTTGGAATGACTATTCAAAAGATAAATTCGATTTAAAAAACGCCCAGAAAATATTAGATCGTGATCATTTTGGTTTAGACGATGTTAAAAAGCGTATCATAGAGCATTTGGCAGTTTTAAAATTGCGTAATGACATGAAATCTCCAATCCTTTGTTTATATGGGCCTCCGGGTGTTGGTAAAACCTCTATCGGTAAGTCAATAGCAGAAGCCTTGGGAAGACAATATGTGCGTATTTCATTAGGAGGATTACGTGACGAGGCAGAAATCCGAGGTCACAGAAAAACTTATATTGGTGCGATGCCGGGAAGAATCATTCAAAGTTTAAAGAAAGCCGGTACTTCCAATCCGGTATTTGTTTTGGATGAGATTGATAAACTGTCGAGCAGTTTTAACGGAGATCCTTCATCAGCCTTATTGGAAGTTTTAGATCCGGAGCAAAATTCGGATTTCTATGATAATTTCCTTGAAATGGGCTTCGATTTGTCTAAAGTGATGTTCATTGCGACTTCAAACAGTATGACAAGCATTCAGCCAGCTTTACGTGATCGTATGGAGGTTATCAATATGACAGGTTATACCATAGAAGAGAAAATTGAAATTGCAAAACAGCATTTACTTCCTAAACAATTAAAGGAGCATGGACTAACTTCGAAAGATCTTCAAATCGGTAAAAAACAGCTTGAAAAAATAGTTGTTGGATACACAAGGGAATCTGGTGTTCGTTCGCTCGAGAAAAAAATTGCTTCTGTAGTAAGAAATGCTGCCAAAAGTATTGCTTTGGAGGAAGAATATAATGTGAAAATTACCGAAGAAGATATTATAAAAGTATTAGGTGCTCCTCGTTTAGAGCGCGATAAATACGAAAATAATGAAACGGCCGGAGTGGTAACAGGTTTGGCTTGGACAAGCGTTGGCGGCGATATTCTGTTTATTGAATCCATTATTTCAAAAGGAAAAGGAGCCTTGACAATGACCGGAAATTTAGGTACGGTTATGAAAGAATCAGTTACTATTGCCTTGGAATACATTAAATCCAATGCCGAAAAATTGGGGATTGATGCTGAAGTTTTGGAGAAATATAATATTCATATTCACGTTCCTGAAGGAGCGACACCTAAAGACGGACCAAGTGCTGGTGTAGCAATGCTGACCTCCCTGGTTTCAAGTTTCACGCAAAAACGCGTTAAGAAAAGCCTTGCCATGACAGGGGAAATTACGCTTCGCGGAAAAGTATTGCCGGTTGGAGGTATCAAAGAAAAAATTCTGGCTGCGAAAAGAGCTAATATTAAAGAGATTATTCTTTGCAAGGAGAATAAGTATGATATTGATGAAATCAAACCGGAGTACATTGAAGGCCTGATATTTCATTATGTAGATACCATGGAAGACGTCCTGGAAATTGCCATAACGAATCAGAAGGTGAAAAACCCTAAAAAATTGTAAACAGTAAAGAATTCCAATTTAGAAATAAGTTGGAATTTCTTTTTTTGCGTAATCCCTTTTATAATTTTATCTTCGCAATTGCGTTATACACCCAGAAACGAAAACCAATAAATGTACAAGAAACTTCTGATTTTATTTTTACTGCTGATTTGTACTGTGAACTACGGTCAGATTGGTGGAAAATATACTTATCAGTTTCTGAGTTTAGTTACCTCTCCAAGACAGGCTGCTTTAGGTGGAAAAACAGTAACCATATACGATCAGGACGTAAACCAGGGAATATACAATCCGGCCACCATAAATGCTGAAATGGATAATCACCTTTCCTTGAATTACGGGAGTTATTTCGGTGAAGTTGCTTATGGTACTGCTGCTTATGCCTATACGTGGGATCGACATGTCCAGACATTGCATGTTGGAGTAAATTATGTAAATTACGGTCAGTTTGAAGGATACGATGAGAATGGGCAGAAAACAGGGGATTTCACAGGTAGCGAAATGGCGCTGTCCGGAGGATACGCCTATAATATTCCGTGGACACCAATTTATGTGGGAGCCAATGTGAAATTGATTTCGTCGACACTCGAGAGCTATAATTCGTTTGGTGTTGCTGCCGATATCGGAGGTTTGTATGTAGACGAAGATAATGATATCAACGTTGGGCTTGTAATCAGGAATGTCGGAACACAGATTTCGACGTATGCCGGTGACAGGGAAAAACTTCCGTTGGAAATAATTGCTGGAGTATCTCAGGAATTGGAAAATGTTCCGCTTCGATGGCATTTGACTTTGGAAAACCTTCAGCAATGGAATATAGCTTTCAGTAATCCTAACAGGGCAGAAGAGACAATTGATGGTCAGTCAGAGGAGGAAAAGGTGACATTTTTCAGCAATGTGTTCAGACACGTTATTTTTGGAGCTGAGTTGTTTCCTCAAAAAGCATTCAACATTAGGTTGAGTTATAATTTTAGAAGAGGCGAGGAGTTACGAATTGTAGATCAAAGAAATTTTTCGGGAATTTCAGCAGGTTTCGGATTGCGATTTAATAAAGTTAAATTTGATTATTCGTATTCCAGATATACAGTTGCTGCAAACATGAGTTTATTTGGTCTGACGATTAATTTCCAATAAAGAATTGTCAAAGCGAAAGTTTTTTAAGTCGTGGATAAAAAATCGAAAGAAGAATTATAATCATTAAGGAATTGAAAAAGATTACCATAGCAATAGACGGATTTTCGTCAACAGGAAAAAGTACTCTGGCTAAGCAATTGGCAAAGCATTTGGGGTATGTTTATGTGGATACTGGTGCGATGTATCGCGCAGTAACTGTTTTTGCAATGCAGCATAATTATATTTCTGAAGATCATTTGGAAAGAAAGAAACTGGTTGACAGCATGCCTGATGTGCACCTGCATTTTGAGTTTAATCCTGAATTGGGTTTTGCCGAAATGTTTCTGAACGGGAAAAATGTCGAAACTGAAATCAGAACTTTGGAAGTTTCTCGTTTGGTAAGTAGAATTGCCGAAATATCCGAAGTACGCTCCAGATTGGTAGAACAGCAACAGAAGATGGGAAAAAACAAAGCAGTTGTAATGGATGGTAGAGATATCGGAACTGTTGTGTTCCCACATGCCGAGTTGAAGATTTTCATGACTGCCAGTCCGCATACCAGGGCGCAACGTCGTTATGATGAGTTGTTGGAATTGGGGCAGCAGATAACGTTTCAGGACGTGCTTCAGAATGTTAATGAACGCGATTATATGGATACCCACCGTGAAGATTCTCCTTTGGTAAAAGCGGCCGATGCTATTGAACTTGATAATTCTGGGCTTACCAAAAAAGAACAGTTTCAATTGGTGTTAAATTTGGTTAACGAAAAGGTTACGGCGTAACAAACTGTTTAAATAATTTATATTGAATAATCCAAAATGATTTGGGCTTGTAGAATAGTCTAAATTATTTTGGGTTTTTTGTTTTTAATGTTAGATTTGCTGTCTTTTTGAAAAAATTATAATTTTTTATCACAAAAATAGACGTATGAATATAAAAAATCGCCTTGTCTTAATGAGCTTTCTGCAATTTTTTGTTTGGGGAGCATGGCTGATTACTGTTGGAAATTACTGGTTTGGTACAAAACAATGGAGTGGGGCCGAGTTTGGGGCTATTTTTTCCACCTTGGGACTTTCCTCAATTCTGATGCCGGCACTTACGGGAATTATTGCCGATCGTTGGGTGAATGCCGAAAGACTTTACGGTATTTTACACATTTTAGGAGGTTTGGCGATAGCCTATCTAGCTCAGGTGGATAATCCAACAACGTTTTATTGGGTGATTTTTGCAGCAATGCTGTGTTATATGCCAACTATTTCTTTGTCCAATTCTATCGGATATACGATTCTTAAGAATAATCAGTTTGATGTTGTAAAGGTATTTCCGCCGATTCGCGTTTGGGGAACGGTTGGTTTTATCGTTGCGATGTGGATTACTAATTTAACCGGTAACAAAGCTTCGGTAAACATGTTTTACATTTCTGCCTTTGCTGCGATAGTTCTTGGTGTTTATTCATTCACTTTGCCAGCTTGTCCGCCTCAGAATAAGACGGCGGAGGATGCATCTTTAGTACGGTCATTAGGTTTAAATGCTTTCAGACTTTTTGCGAATTACAAAATGGCGCTGTTTTTTATTTTTTCCATGTTTTTGGGAGGAGCATTGCAGTTGACCAATATGTACGGTGATACCTATTTGTCTGAATTTGAAAAAATACCTCAATATGCCGATTCCTTTGTAGTGCGATATTCGACGATTATCATGTCGATTTCTCAGATTTCGGAAACACTTTTTATTTTGGCAATACCGTTTTTCCTGAAACGTTTCGGGATTAAAAATGTGATGTTGATGAGTATGCTGGCTTGGGTACTGCGTTTCGGATTGTTTGCTTACGGAGATCCCGAAGGTGGTTTGTGGATGATTATCTTGTCTTGTATCGTATATGGAATGGCATTCGACTTCTTTAATATATCGGGTTCTTTGTTCGTGGAAACGACTACAGATTCTAAAATTCGTTCGAGTGCGCAAGGTTTGTTTATGATGATGTCTAACGGATTTGGAGCTTTCTTTGGGGGAATTATCAGTGGATATGTCATTGATAAATACTTCACGGTTGATGGGCAACGCGACTGGCACAATATATGGCTTGCGTTTGCGGGCTATGCTTTAGTAATTGCTGTAGCCTTTGCGGTGTTGTTCAAGCATAAACACGATCTGAAGGATGTGGAGAGTGTGAGTCACTAAACACTATGATAAAATTGAAAACCGACGGACATTGTTTGTCGGTTTTTTGTTTGCCGATGTTCATACAATTGATTGAATAACCCCGATAGGAGTAGAAATCCTTTTATTGTGAGATTGCTTTGCAAACTCGCGATAACAGATTGGAATGGATAGCGGGAAATCGAAGATTCAGCGAAGCTAATAAGGTTTGTAAAAATGCTCGTCCCGATAGTTATCGGGACATTCGCTTCTTTTTCGAATCTCTAAACTAAAATAGATTTTTAGACAGGCTTAGATTTTATTGATTTTAGTTTTTTGCCTTTAGATTTTAACTGTTTGGCAATTTGACTATCGGTGTAGTTTATCTATTTTAATAGTCCGATAATCTAAGAAGTCTGGCAATAGTTCAATAAAACTTTGGTAATTAAATAATTATTGTTAATTTTGCACACCTTTTAGCGAGTAAGAGTTTCTATTAGGTATCAACTATTTATGTAAAACACTGCTGTTGTTTTCTGTCGCATTAAGAAACTCGAGAGGCACGGCATACAAATTTTTTATCAGACATGTCTGAAGTAAACAAAACACAAGAAGAGTTTTTAGCGAATTTTAACTGGCACAACTTCGAAGAAGGTATTGATGCAGTAGATGCTCAGAACTTAAAAGAATTCGAAGATTTAGTTGCTAAAACTTTCATCTCTACAGATGCTGAAGAAGTAGTAGAAGGTGTAGTTGTTAGAATCACTGAAAGAGACGCTATCGTTGACATCAACGCTAAATCTGAAGGTGTTATCTCTTTAAACGAGTTCCGTTACAACCCGAACTTGAAAGTTGGAGACAAAGTTGAAGTATTAATTGACGTTCGTGAGGACAAATCAGGTCAGTTAGTATTATCTCACAGAAAAGCACGTACAATCAAAGCTTGGGATAGAGTTATCGCTGCTAATGAGTCTGGAGAAATCGTTAACGGTTTCGTGAAATGCAGAACTAAAGGTGGTATGATCGTTGACGTATTCGGAATCGAGGCGTTCTTGCCAGGTTCTCAAATCGACGTGAAACCTATCCGTGATTACGATCAATATGTAAACAAAACTATGGAATTCAAAGTTGTGAAAATCAACCATGAGTTCAAAAACGTTGTTGTTTCTCACAAAGCGCTTATCGAAGCTGATATTGAAGTACAGAAAAAAGAAATCATTGGTCAATTAGAAAAAGGACAAGTATTAGAAGGTGTTGTTAAAAACATTACTTCTTACGGTGTGTTCATTGACTTAGGAGGTGTAGACGGATTAATCCACATCACTGACTTATCTTGGTCAAGAATCAACCACCCATCTGAAGTTCTTGAATTAGACCAGAAACTTAACGTGGTAATCCTTGATTTCGATGATGAGAAAACAAGAATCCAATTAGGTTTAAAACAATTAAACGCTCACCCTTGGGATGCTTTAGATGCTAACTTGAAAGTTGGTGATAAAGTAAAAGGTAAAGTAGTTGTAATCGCTGATTACGGTGCATTTATCGAAGTTGCTGAAGGTGTTGAAGGTTTAATCCACGTTTCTGAAATGTCTTGGTCTACTCACTTAAGAAGTGCTCAGGATTTCGTAAAAGTTGGAGATGTTGTTGAAGCAGTTATCTTAACTTTGGATAGAGAAGACCGTAAAATGTCTTTAGGTATCAAACAATTAACGCAAGATCCTTGGACTGATATCACTGCTAAATACCCAGTAGGTTCTAAACACACTGGTATCGTTAGAAACTTTACTAACTTCGGAATTTTCGTTGAGTTAGAAGAAGGAATCGACGGTTTAGTATATATCTCTGACCTTTCTTGGACTAAGAAAATCAAACACCCGTCTGAATTTGTTAACGTTGGTGATAAATTAGACGTAGTAGTATTAGAGTTAGATGTTGATGGACGTAAATTATCTTTAGGTCACAAACAAACTACTCCAAATCCTTGGGACAAATATGAAGAAGGTTTTGCTGTTGGAACTATCCACAACGGAACTATCTCTGAAATCGTTGACAAAGGAGCTACTGTAGAATTCGGTGAAGATATCGTTGCTTTCATTCCTACACGTCACCTTGAAAAAGAAGACGGTAAAAAATTGAAAAAAGGCGAAACTGCTGATTTCAAAGTTATCGAGTTCAACAAAGAATTCAAAAGAGTAGTTGCTTCTCACACTGCTATCTTCCGTGAAGAAGAAGAGAAAAACGTGAAAGCTTCTGAATCTAACACTGCTGCTTCTACAAATGCACAAGCATCTACATTAGGAGACAACAATGATATTCTTGCTGAATTAAAAGCTAAAATGGAAAAAGGAGAAAACTAATATTTCCTTAATCTAAATAGTAAAAAGCCCCGCAATTGCGGGGCTTTTTTTATGCTTTATAAAATAGTCCGAATCCCATTTAATAAGTTATGATACGTATTTAAATACGTCCTGAACCCTTTTTATTGAAAAAAACCACAAAAATTAATAAGAAAAGTACAGGCGAAATTTCTTATTTCAATACTTTTACGAATCTAAATTTATCTTATGAAGAAAATCTACTTTTTGTTGTTGGCTTTAGGTCTTTTTACGGTTGTAAATGGCCAGAATGTTTACATTGAGGATTATGAATTTAAAACACTGTTATTAGGCGCAACTCCTGGAAGTGACGTTGTGAAGGATATACATTATAATTCAATAACTTTAGATGCAAATGGTGATAATGAAATACAAGTAAGCGAAGCATTACTCGTAGGTTATATATTAGTGCCTAATGAACGTATTGCATCTTTAGTTGGAATCAGAAGCTTTACAAATTTAAAATGGTTAGAATGTGGAGGAAACCGACTAACTAGTCTCGATTTGAGTGGATTAACTAATCTGGTTGAACTTCACTGTATTGGCAACATGATAACCTCACTCAATTTGGATGGATTAAATTCGTTAAAAGTGGTGGAATGTAGTTCAAATCAATTGGCAAACCTTAGTTTGAATGGGCCACTTTTAACTAGGTTGAAATGTGAGGATAACAGATTAACGAGTTTGACAGTAAATTTTGCAGATGATTTACCAATAAATGCCGACCTGTTCTTTTGTAATAACAATCAGTTAACTTCTTTGAACTTTACTGGGAATTTTAAGGAATTGCGATGTTCTAATAACCTTCTGACTCAGCTGGATATTTCTACAGTTCCGAGTTTAAAAATAGTTTATTGTGACAGAAATAGGTTAACAAGTTTAAATGTAACAGGATCAACAAGTATTGAAGAGATACATGGTGAGGTCAATCAGTTGACCTCTTTAGATTTTATACCTACAAGTTCTCTTAGTTTCAGTAAACTAAAAACTTTAAGTATAGGACATAATCAAATTACATCCCTTGATTTATCGCTTTTAACTAAGTTAAGCTCTTTACATTGTGTAGTGAATCAATTGACAGTTTTAGATGTGAATTTAAACGTATATTTAAGTGATTTATATTGTGGTGGTAATCCATTGTTAAGAGCTTTATTAGTAAAAAAACAAACATTACCGGCTAGACTTGAATTTCAAGACTGTCCAAATCTTAATTTCATTTGTGTAAAAGATTCTGATATTCCTGCTATTCAGCAAAAATTAAATACTTATGGATATACTAATTGTACAATAAACTCTTATTGTACTTTTACGCCGGCTGGCACATTTTACAGATTAAAGGGGAATAATAAATTTAGTCTTAGCGGAGATTGTAACGGTTCTGGTAATCCACTTCCTTTTTTAAGGTTTAATATAACCGGAGGATCTAATAGCAGAACTGTTATTGCGGATGATACTGGAGCATATGATATTCCTTTTCAATCGGGTACTTATACTGTAACTCCATTTTTGAATGGAAATCCAAATTATTTTATCAAAAATCCATCTGTTTTAAATATTACTTTTCCAGCTTCATCAAATCCGTATATTAAAAATTTCTGTGTATCCCCAAATTACAGTATTCCAACCAATGATCTAGAAATTAAGTTGCTTCCAATGGTTCAGGCAAGACCGGGATTCAATTGTAAATACAGAATCATTTATAAGAATAACGGTAATTCAGTCCAATCAGGTACAATTAATTTAGGTTTTGATGATGCTGTTCTCAATTTAATTTCGACTTCCTCTCCAACTGCAAACCAAACTACAAATAATTTATCTTGGAATTTTACCAATTTGCAGCCTTTTGAAACAAAGGAAATCGGAGTTTTATTTAGCCTCAATTCCCCTACACAGTCACCTCCTGTAATTATGGGTGATGTTTTGTATTTTAATTCATCAATAACTAGTAGTTTAACAGAAAATAGTGTCTCAGATAACAGCTTTAACTATGCCCAAACTGTAGTAAACTCTTTCGATCCCAACGACAAAACTTGTCTGGAAGGAGCAACAATTGCTCCAAGCGAAGTAGGGAAGTATGTTCATTACATGATCCGTTTCGAAAACACCGGAACTTTCCCTGCTGAGAACATTGTGGTAAAAGATATGATTGATACGAACAAGTTTGATGTCAATTCTTTGGTGCCGATCAAAGGAAGTCATCCGTTTGTAACCAATATCACTTCAGGTAACAAAGTGGAATTCATTTTTGAAAACATCAATTTACCGTTTGATGATGCTAATAATGATGGGTATGTTGCATTCAAAATCAAAACGAAACCTACATTAGCAAATGGGGATACTTTCAGTAATAATGCTAGTATTTATTTCGATTATAACTTCCCGATTGTAACTAATACTGCTACTACAACGATTCAGGCATTAAGCACTCAGGATTTTGGATTTGATCAGTATTTCAGTTTATATCCGAATCCGGTGAAAGACGTTTTGAACATCGAAACCAAACAAATTATTGCAGTAAGTTCCATCAATATCTACAATCAATTAGGACAATTGGTGCTAGTGGTTCCAAGCGCACAGAATGTCTCAAAAGTGGATGTTTCCAGTTTGGCTTCCGGGAATTATTTCATCAAAATCAATTCGGATAAAGGAACTTCGAATACCAAGTTTATCAAGCAGTAAGTTGCTGTTTTTCATACTTCAAAATCTCGATTACGGTTTGTAGTCGGGATTTTTTGTTTAAAAGAGAGATTTTTTTTTGAAATATCGTAAAAATTAGTAAGAAAAATACATTTGAAATCTCTTGCTTTAGTACATTTGCGACGATAAATTTATTTTATGAAGAAAATTTACTTTGCACTGATGGCTTTGTGCCTTTTTCCTACTGCTAACGCACAGATTGTTAACTTTCCGGATGCTAATTTTAAGGCACAACTATTATTAGCCACTCCTTCAAATTATATTGCATATAATCTGGGGAATACTCCTTTTAAAATTGATGCAAATAGCAATGGAGAAATTGAAGTTGCAGAAGCACAAATGGTTTCAAAGTTGATTGTGCCTCATACAAATATCTTTAGTTTAGAAGGTATAAGATATTTTACTAATCTACGAGAGTTAAATTGTTCGTATACACAAATTACCACACTGAATTTGAGTGGTCTTACAAATTTAAGAGAATTGAACTGTGAGGGTAGTCAATTGACATCAATCAATTTAGAAGGTCTTACAAATTTAGAGGTTTTTTCTTGTTCCGAAAATCAATTATCATCGCTTAATTTGACTGGTCTTACAAGCTTGAAGAATTTTGTTTGTTCTGGCAACCAATTGTCATCATTAAATTTGGCTGGTCTTACAAATCTATATTCATTGCGTTGTGAAAATAACCAGTTGACATCATTAAATTTAAGTGGTTTGTCAAATTTGGATGAAGCATATTGTGGTTCTAACCAATTAACATCACTTACTTTGAACGGTCTTCCAAATTTAAGGAATTTGAATTGTCGTAACAATCAATTCACATCACTGGATTTAAGCGGTCTTACCGATTTAATAGGTTTGTATTGCGGAGGTAACCGGTTAACATCACTGAATTTGAATGTCCTTCCAAATTTAGTTAATCTGGAATGTGATAATAACCAATTCACATCACTAAACCTAAGTAGTCTTACAAATTTGGCTTATATGGATTGTAGTAATAATCAATTCACCTCATTAAATCTAAATGGACTTACAAATTTAGGACTTTTGCATTGTCATCATAATCAATTAACGTCGTTAGATTTCAATGGTCATCCAAATTTATATTATTTGGATTGTAGTGACAATCAAATCACATCATTAAATTTGATTAACGCTGCAAATTTAACTGAATTGCTTTGTGAAAATAATCAGTTAACGTCATTGGATTTAAATGATCTTGCCAGTTTATATAATTTGAATTGTAGTAATAATCCGTTAGAATACTTGTTTTTAAAAAATAATTCTGATGAATATTATGTGGATTATGATGATCCAGCAAATGATTCTCCCATATTTAGGTTTAATAATATACCAAATTTAAGATATATCTGTGCAGATGATTTTCAAGTAAATGCTATTCAAAACAAAGTCAACGAATATGGATATACAAATTGTCATGTAAACACTTACTGTTCATTCGTTCCCGGAGGTGAATTTTATACTATCCAAGGAAATTATAAATTTGATGGTAATAATAATGGTTGTGATGTTTCGGATTCAGCATTTCAAAACCTAAAGTTCCGCATTTCCGATGGAACAAATAGCGGAACTTTTATCTCAGATACTTCAGGAAATTACACAGTCGCTGTTCAGGCTGGTACACATACTATAACTCCAATTTTAGAAAATCCAGCATATTTCAATGTCTCCCCATCATTGGTGAATGTAACTTTTCCAACACAAGCAAGCCCATTCACACAGGATTTTTGTGTGACAGCCAATGGTGTCCATCCCGATTTAGAAGTTACTTTTTTGCCTTTACGTCCGGCAAGACCAGGTTTTGATGCAAAATATAAATTGGTTTATAAGAACAAAGGAAATCAAACACAATCAGGTTCGGTTAACTTAACTTTTAATGATGACGTTTTAGATTTAGTAACGGTTAATCCAGTTACGACAAATCAAACTGTTAATAATCTTATTTGGGATTTTACCAATTTGAAACCTTATGAAACCAGAGAAATTACTATAACCTTAAACGTAAATTCCCCAACAGAAACTCCGGCTGTAAATAACGGAGATGTTTTGAATTATACTGCAACCATTACTTCGGCAGCAACAGACGAAACGCCAAATGATAACACATTTGCATTAAATCAAAAGGTAGTTAATTCTTTCGATCCAAATGACAAAACCTGTCTCCAAGGAGCAGCGATTGCACCGAGCGGAGTAGGGAAGTACGTGCATTACCTTATCCGTTTTGAAAATACAGGAACTTTCCCAGCTGAAAATATTGTGGTGAAAGACATTATTGATACGAGCAAGTTTGATATCAATTCGCTTGTTCCGATGAAAGGAAGTCATCCGTTTGTAACTAATATCACTTCAGGTAACAAAGTGGAATTCATTTTTGAAAACATTAATTTACCGTTTGATGATGCCAATAACGATGGTTATTTGGTGTTTAAAATCAAAACAAAACCAACCTTGGCTGTCGGAAATACATTTACTAATAAGGCAAGCATTTATTTTGATTACAACTTCCCGATTGTAACCAATACTGCGACCACCGCAATCCAGGCATTAAGCACTCAGGATTTTAGTTTTGCGACTTATTTTATGTTGTATCCAAATCCGGTGAAAGATGTTTTGAACATCGAAACCAAGCAAACTATCGAAGTAAGTTCAATAAATATCTACAATCAATTGGGACAGTTGGTGTTGGTGGTTCCAAACGCACAGAATGTTTCGAAAGTGGATGTTTCCAGTATGGCTTCGGGGAATTATTTCATCAAAATCAATTCGGATAAAGGAACATCGAATACCAAGTTTATTAAGAAATAAGATCGCAATTTAATAATAGATTAATCCCAACTGAAAACAGTTGGGATTTTTTAATGTTATTTAATTGTAAGAAAATATGGTTTAAATTTATTTAGATATATTTGCGACTTAAAATTATAACAGATGAAAAAATTATGCTTTTTATTTACTGTTTTCTTGTTGTTTGGTAAAGTGAATGCTCAAACAATCATATTCGGAGATGTTAATCTGAAGAATAGAATATTATGGAATTCAGTTTGTAAAGATATCAATGGTGCCACTTTCACAGTTGATGTCAACAATGACCTGGAAATTCAAGTTAGTGAAGCGTTAAATGTTTATCAGATAAATCTTGATTCATGGTCTAATACAGATTTAACAAGTTTATCAGGTATTGAATATTTTACGAATCTTACTGTTTTAAGATGTGAATCAAATAGTCTGAACAGTATTAATGTTTCCTCGTTGACAAATCTGAGAATACTATATTGTGCACATAATTTGATATCTAGTTTTGATTTGACTGGGCTTACTCGTCTTGAAGAATTCTCGTCCTTTGGTAATCCGGTGACTAGTGTAACTTTAAATGGGTTAAACAGTATTAAAAAGTTGCGATTCGATAATAATGACCTGACAAATTTAGATTTAAGCAATATTAATCATCAGACTTTGCTTGAACTTTGGGTACCTAATAATATGTTGACTACACTTGATGTTTCCGGATTTCCAAATCTTACTCATTTACATTGTAACGATAATCAATTAACAAGTTTAAATATTCAAAACACCAATAATCTGGTTAGGATTTATTGTCATAATAATAGTTTGCCAGAAATAGATTTTAACGGAAAAACCAGTCTTACAGATCTATGGTGCTATAATAATTTATTTGTCGATTTAGATTTTTCACAATTAATTAGTCTTGATGATTTTAATTGTAGCAATAATCATTTACTGACGTTAATAACCAAGAATGGTCATATTGAAAATACTACCATTGCTAATTTTTCCGGTAATAGGTTTTTACGTTATTTATGTGTTGACGAAGGGCAGACCTATCAATATCAGCAATTGTTAAATCAATATGGGTATAGTAATTGTAATTTGAATTCATATTGTTCTTTTACACCGGGAGGAAATTATAATATTATTCAGGGAGATAATATTTACAATTTGAATACTAATTGTGATAGTAGTAATCCAAAAGTTCCGAACCTTAGATATGCTATTAACACAAATGGTTCGAATGAGGGCTTAACCGCAAACACCTCAGGACATTTTGTAATTCCGGTTGTGGATGGAACCACTACGATTACACCAATTTTTGAAGAGCCGTCTTATTTTACATGTAATCCGACCTCAGTTTCTTTAGATTTTCCTTCACAGACAAGTCCTTATAATACTAATTTTTGTATAACTTCAAACGGCTCACATCCTGATTTAGAAATTGTTATTTTACCTACTTGTCCGGCAAGACCGGGTTTTTTAGTTACACATAAAATTATATTTAAAAATAAAGGGAATACATTAGAATCAGGCGTTGTGACTTTGAATTTCAATGATGCGGTTTTAGACTTAATCAGTTCAATTCCTGCGTACACTTCTCATACAACAAATGTAGTGACGTGGAATTATTCAAATTTGGCACCATTTGAAACAAGAGAAATTTCCCTTTCCTTTAATTTAAATTCTCCTCAATCCAATCCTCCAGTAAATAATGGTAACATACTTTATTATACAGCTTCTGTTTCTTTGCAAAACAGTGATGAAAGACCGAATGATAATAGTTGGTCTTACGCTCAAACAGTGGTGGGCTCTTTTGACCCTAATGATAAAAGATGTTTAGAAGGTACAACCATACCTGTATCAAAAGTTGGAGATTTTGTGCATTACATGATTCGTTTTGAAAATACGGGAACTTATCAAGCTGAAAATATTGTTGTCAAAGACATGATTGATACAAACAAGTTTGATATCAATTCAATTGTACCAATCAAAGGCAGTCATAATTACAATACTAGAATTAATGGTAACAAAGTGGAATTCATTTTCGAAAATATCAATTTACCGTTTGACGATGCTAATAATGATGGCTTTGTTGCTTTCAAAATCAAAACAAAACCGACATTGGTAAATGGAAATACTTTCAGCAATTCAGCAAGCATTTATTTCGATTATAACTTCCCGATCGTAACCAATACGGCAACTACAACGATCCAAACATTAAGCACTCAGGATTTTAGTTTTGCGACTTATTTTATGTTATATCCGAATCCTGTAAATAACGTTTTGAACATCGAAACCAAACAGACTATCGAAGTAAGTTCCATCAATATCTACAATCAATTGGGACAATTGGTGTTGGTGGTTCCAAACGCACAGAATGTTTCAAAAGTGGATGTTTCCAGTTTATCTTCCGGAAATTATTTCATCAAAATCAATTCGGATAAAGGAACATCGAATACTAAATTTATTAAACAGTAATTTATATTTTTTATAGATCGAAATCCCGATTACAGTTTGTAGTCGGGATTTTTTTATCCGCCAAAATCACTGTTCCAAATATTAACATTGAAATTTTTACCTCTTGAAACGGCATAGTAGATTCCGATAGCGCACCAATATTTAAATATAAACAGGAAGGAAATAAACCTCATCGTTGCAGTGTCTGACTTTCCTAAAAATGTTTCAGGCACTAACAAACAGCAAACGGCGCTCAACATTAGGAAAAATAGGATCAGAGTTCCAAGATTGCGGAAGGGTAGTACCAGCCATTTTCTGAGCGGATGCAAGTCATTTCCCCATTTGTGGATTAAATAATAATAGTCATTACCAAGAGGTGCAAATAAAAGCGGGTCATTGTATTTTTTTAATTGAAATACTTTGGAAGGGGCAATCATCTTAAATCCACACAATTGAGTATGATGCTTTTTTTCCAGATTTGTTATTTTAGAGACGGCTTCTTCGGGAAAAGGAAGTTTATAAAGATGGCTGTCTAAAAATCGTAAGCGGTAATCGATACAGATTGCCTTTATCTGGTTTAGGTGAAAGATTCTGTCGGTTTCCAGTAAATCAAAGTCGAATATGTTTTCTGTGACTTCTGATTTAGAACCGAGTTTTTTACGAATGGCAATTCTTTTGTTTTCGTCTTCTGCTAATAATAAATTGGCAAAAGCTACCGGATCGGTGTAAGAACCGGATTTATTTCGCTGATTAATTAGCTTCTCATGAATATTTGTTTTCTTAAGCAGCATGGTAATGTTTTTTTGGAGAAATAAACATTCATTGTAGACTCTAAGTTAGTAATTTAAATGCTGATTATCAAGTAGTTGTAAAGGTTTTTGTTGGGTGGTTTGCAAAAAAAAATCCTGCAAGTCCGAAAACTTTGCAGGATTTAAAATTGTATTTGTGGTCTTTATATAAGCTTATCGTAACTGAGCGCCAACTTCTTTTTCGAAATTCTGTTGCAATTTGCTCATGATTTTATCAATCTGTGCATCAGTAAGTGTTTTTGAAGCATCCTGAATCGCAAAACTTACCGCGTAAGACTTTTTACCTTCAGGAAGTTTATTTCCTTCGTAAACGTCAAATAAGTTAACGTCTTTCAGCAACGATTTTTCTGTTTGCTTTGCAATGGAGTAGATTTGTTCAAATTGTACATTACTGTCAACCAACAAAGCTAAATCCCTGCGTACTTCAGGATATTTCGGAATTTCAACAAACTTGATTTTATTCGAAATTAGTTTTAAAACTTCACTCCAATTAAAATCGGCAAATAAAACTTCCTGTTTGATGTCGAAATGTTTAAGGATCGATTTCTTAACGGTTCCGAATTCAACAATGGTTTCCTGGCCTACAGCCAACGCAATTCCTTCCGAAAAAACATCATTATCCAACGGTTGAGTTGTAGTTTTTTCAATTCCCAAACGGGATAATATTGCCGTAATATAACCTTTGAACAGGAAGAAGTCGGACGGTTTTTCAGCCGTGGTCCAGCTTTCCATTAATCGGTTTCCGGTCACGAATAACGTTAAATGCTTCATTTCGGTATAACCGGAAGGCATTTTATGGTATGATTTTCCGAACTCGAATAATTTCAAATCGGATTTTTTTCTGTTGATATTATAAGATACAGCCTCTAAACCGCTAAACAACAATGACTGGCGCATAGCCGATAAATCATTGCTCAACGGGTTCAGCATCGTTACATTATACTCTTCTTTCAGTTTTTCAGTTAAGCTGATGTACTGAGGAGAAGTCAGTGAATTTGCCATCATTTCATTGAATCCCTGTGAAGCCAATTGGTTGGCAATTACATTCTGAATTTTGTAATCTTCAGTGCGGGACGTATTGGAAATAGAAGCGTTTAATTTTGTCGTAAAGTTGATGTTGTTGTATCCGTAAACACGTAAAATCTCTTCAATCACGTCGATTTCACGTTGTACATCCACACGGTAAGCTGGAACTGTCAATCCTAAGCCGGCATCAGAAACACTGTTAACCTTGATATCTAAAGAAACTAAAATTTTCTTGATGGTTTCTTTCGGGATTTCCTGTCCGATAATCTTATTGACATTAGCAAAATTCAGCACTATAGAGAAATCCTCGATTTTTTTCGGATAAATATCGATAGGATCCGAAGTGATTTCACCACCTGCAACTTCCTGAATTAAAAGAGCAGCACGTTTCATCGCATATTCCGTAATGGTGGGATCAATTCCTCTTTCGAAGCGGAAAGAAGCATCCGTACTTAAAGTATGTCTTTTAGCAGTTTTTCTAATCGATATTGGGTTGAAGTAAGCACTTTCAAGGAAAATAGCAGTCGTGTTTTCAGTAACGCCGGAATTTTTTCCTCCGAAAACACCCGCGATGCACATTGGTCCGCTTTCGTCACAAATCATCAGATCTTCTTCGTGAAGTGTTCTTTCAACTTCATCAAGAGTGGTGAATTTAGTTCCGGCAGGAAGTGTTTTTACAATAACTTTATTTCCTCTGATTTTAGCAGCGTCAAAAGCGTGTAATGGCTGTCCCAATTCATGTAAAACATAATTGGTAACGTCAACAACGTTGTTTTTCGGAGTCAAACCGATTGCTTTCAAACGGTTTTGCAACCAACTAGGAGACGGTTTAACCGTGATACCCGATATGGTAACTCCGCAATATCTTGGCGCCAGTTTTGTGTCTTCAACTTTTATGTCGATTTTCAGCGTACGTTTTTCAACTTTAAATTTACTCACAGAAGGAGTCATCAATTCAGAATGATGATTTCCTTTCTGAATTAACCCTGCGCGCAAATCTCTGGCAACACCTAGGTGACTCATCGCATCGGCACGGTTTGGCGTTAATCCGATTTCGAAAACCTCATCGGTTTCGATATTGAATACTTTGGAAGCAGGAGTTCCCGGAACAAGATTCTCGGCAAGAATCATAATCCCGTCATGAGATTCACCAAGACCTAATTCGTCTTCGGCGCAAATCATTCCGTGACTTTCCTCTCCGCGGATTTTTCCTTTTTTGATTTCGAAAGCGTTTCCTTCATTGTCATACAATTTCGTTCCGATGGTAGCCACAGGAACTTTTTGACCGGCTGCAACATTAGGAGCTCCACATACAATCTGAACCGGCGCATTACCGTTGCCTAAATCGACAGTAGTGATTCTTAATTTATCGGCATTCGGATGTGGAATGCAGGTAAGTACGTGACCAACTACAACACCTTCCAGACCTCCTTTAAGGCTTTCATATTTGTCTACACTTTCTACTTCAAGACCTAAATCAGTAAGCAGGGCAGAAGTATCTTCAGAGTTCCAGTCAATTTTGATGAATTGTTTTAACCAATTGTATGATATGCGCATTTCTGTATCGTTTTATAAGTCTGCAAAGATAATAATTGTCTGTTATTTTTTGCTACAAAACAGGGAGCAATTATGTATGAAATTGAGTACTTCTAAATTAATATTTTCTTAAATTTGTGTAAACACTTACACATTTGGAAACGAAAGTAGGTTTGTACGATACAATTAAAAGGAACAAGGTTCTTTTTATGTTGCTGAAGGGCTTTGGCGTACTGTTACTTTTGTTTGTCTTAATATATTTAGGATTAGGTATTTATCTTTCTGCCAGAAAAGACAAAATCAAAAACAATCTCACCGAATTAATTAACGAAAAAAGTACAGGAGAAATAAAGATAGGAGACTTGGAAGTTTCCTTATTTCAGGGGTTTCCGAGTCTGACTGTCCAGGTTAAAAATGTAACCGTTAAAGACAGCCTGTGGCATCTTCATAAGAGAACGCTGTTAAAGGCGGATAAAGTGTATGCAAAAGTTTCACCTTGGGCGATTTTAAAGAAAACGATTTCGGTAAACAATCTGACCATTAAAAATGCGGTTATTGATATTTATGCCGATGAAAAGGGATATAGTAACGTGTCCGTTTTTACCAATTTCAAGAAAAAGAAAAAGGAGGAGGAAAAAGAAAAATCTGCTTTAGAAGTAAATATTGACGAAATCGACTTTACAGATGTTACATTTATTTCTGAGAATCAAATCAAGAAGAAAAATTTCAATTTCAAAACATCAAACCTGGAGGTGCTTATGTCCCGCAATGAAACAGGATGGAAAGCAGCTGTTGATGTGAAAACGTTTGTAAATAACATGGCGTTTAATACGACAAGAGGCAGTTTTGCAGAAAAGAAATCTATTAAAGGAAAGTTAGATGTTGTTTATGAAAGTGAAAAAAAACAAATAGGCATTTACTCTAACGAACTGAATATCGGAAATAATCCTTTTGAAGTCAAAGCAACATTTGGAACTTCAAAAAACAATCCGCTTTTTAAAATAATGCTTTTTTGTCCATCGATTCAATGGAGGGAAGCTTCTTCTTTGTTGTCCAACAATATCAAAACTAAATTAGATAAATTCAATTTGTCAGAACCTTTTGATGTACGATGTAATATCAAAGGCAATCTTAATATCAAAGGCAATCCTTCTATTCATGTGATTGCAAACATGGAAAACAATAAGTTGATTACAAAAAATGAAATCATCGATGATTGTAATTTTAAAGGGGAATTTACCAATAACTATGTGAAAAACGGAATCTTCGGAGATCCGAATTCAGCCGTATTTCTGCATGATTTTAGGGGGAATTACAGAGGAATCCCGTTCACAACAAAGGACATGATGATTTTTAATCTGAAAAAACCAACAGCATCAGGATCTGTAAAAAGTGATTTTGACGTCACAGCTTTTAATTCGATTTTCTCTAAAGACCTGCTTCAATTTACAAAAGGGAAAGCTACTGTTTCAGTACAATTTAAAGCGAACGTGGTTGATTTGAAAATCTCTAAGCCTTTTATTATTGGGAATGTCAGTATTTTGAATTCGGATTTTACTTATGGGCGCAGTAAGTTCGGTGTTGCTGACTGTAATTTAAAAATGAAATTTACCCAGGATAAACTCGACATAAGGACTTTTGGTTTTAAAACCCCGAAAAGTGAGTTTCAGATGAAAGGTTATGCAGGGAATTTCATGAATCTGTATTACGATAATCCTGAAAAAATAGTTTTGAACCTGGATATCAATTGTCCTAAAATAGATTTGTCGGAGTTTATTTTTATGCTGAAACAGAATAAGAAAGGAACGACAAAAAAAACGACAAAAACAAAGAACAGATCCGACTTTTTAGAAAAAGCACTTAATAGCAGCAATCTGTCTCTTAATCTGAAAATCAATAAACTGACTTATAAAAAATTTGCAGCTACAAATGCGGTTGCAAACATAAAAACATCTAGCGACAATATTACGATTGAAAAAGTAGCCATCCGCAAAGGAAATGGAGCTATCAACCTTAACGGAATAATTGATCGTACCGGTAAAAATGATGATTTTAATCTCGGTGTAAATGTATCGAAATTGGATATCAGGGATTTGCTATATTCATTTGATAATTTCGGATCTTCTACCATTAACTATAAAAACATTACCGGTATTATCGATCTGAATACCAGTCTTAATGGAATCCTTGAAGATAATGGCGGTATTGCGAGAAACTCATTGAACGGAAATCTTAATTTTGTTTTAAAGAATGGTGCCTTTATTAATTTCAAGCCCATTGAGAATGTTGGACAAAAAGTGTTTCCAAAGCGGAATTTTAAAAAAGTAACTTTTGAGATTTTAAAAGGAGATTTTAAAATAAGTAATAGAAAGGTTTATATAAGTCCTATGAAAATCAACACAAGTGTTTTAAATTTTGATTTAAGTGGAGTTTATGCTCTTGAAAAAGGTACAAATCTTTTAGTTGATGTTTATTTACGCGATCCACAAAAAGACAAAAACATCAAAAATGCTAAAACTAAGAAGAAAAAAAGGGACGAAGGAATGTCAGTTCATTTGATGGCTGTTGATGGTCCCGACGGAAAAGTGAAAGTAAAGCTTCGAACCCTTAAAATTAAATAAGGATTCAAAGCAGTTGCTTACTTAGATTAATAAACATCTAAATCAAAAGATATTTCATTTTCCGAATTTATACTCTTAAAGAGCCTCGAAATCCTCTGGCAGCATAATACGATTCTGCACCATTGTGATAAAGGAAGACTGTACCATAACGGAAATCACAGAAGACCGCACCTCCAAGTTTTCGGATATCGGCAGGTGTTTTCACCCAGCTTGATGTTTTTGAGTCGAATTTACCAAATTTCATCATTCCTCGGTATTCGTCTTCCGTTAGCAGTTCAATGCCTATCGAAGTGGCCATGTCAAGAGCACTGTCTGCTGGTTTATATTCTTTTCGAGAGTCAAGGGCAGCACGGTCGTAGCACAGACTTCTTCTGCCTTTAGGACTTTCTGCGGAACAATCATAAAAAATAAATTCGTCTGTATTTTTATCATAACCAACCACATCAGGTTCGCCTCCGGTTTGTTCCATTTCATTAAGGGACCAGAGTTTGTCTGTATTGGCTTCCAATTTTGCTTGCATTTTTGTCCATTCAAAGCCTTCATGACGGTTCATGTTTTTCTCGAAACGTGTTTTTAGTGTTTTGAACAGTTCTTCGCGTTGTTCCTGAGATAATTCTTTTTTATTTGCCATTGTTGTAATGTGTTGATTTGATTAGAGAATATTGGGTTAATACATAATTCTGGGTTTCTGCTTGATATATTGATTTTGTTCTGCCACTGAGAGCATAAATTGAGCTAAATCTTTTCGGGAGATGGTAAACAGTAACGAATTTGATAAAATAGATTCACCTACTCTGTATTCGCCTGTAAATTTGCCATTGGTTAACTTGGGAGCTCGCACAATAGTCCAGTCCAAATCACTGCTCTCAATTATTTTTTCCTTGGTTTTATGGTCCTGAGTAGCCTTTTCCAATATAAGTGGCATTATGTAATTCGCTAAGAATCCAAATCCTTTTTTGTTGTCGTCTACACCGATGAATGAGAGATAAACAAAACGCTTTACGGCTTTTGACTTCATGGCATTGACAATGTTGTTGATCCCTGCTATCAGGGCAGGATCACTTATGAAAGGCGTTTTGGCTCCTAATGCACAAATAACGGCATCCTGATTTTCAATGGAGTGTTCAACAGCATCTACATCGGTTACATCACCTTTAAAAACGGTTAAATTCGGATTTTGCAGATGGAAATTTTCAGGAGTCCTTACAAAAGCAGTAGCCTGATGTCCTTTTTCTACAGCCTGTTGAGTTAATTGTAAACCTGTTAAACCCGACGCGCCAAATATCAGTATTTTCATTATTTTTATGATTTAACGATGAGTCATTAATGTTCACGGCTTATTTCTTAAGAAACGAAATCAAGCCCTTAAAATAAACTTCCTGATCGTCATAAAAGTCCATGTGGCTTCCTTTAGGGCAGAACAGATAAGTTCCATTTTTAAGCGATTTTGCCATTTGTTCCATATGCTTCGGATCCATGGTGTCGTAACGTGCACCAATTACCAGGGTAGGAATGGTAATGTTTTTTAAGTCGGGCTGGCGGTTCCATTTCTCGAGTTTACCAGAAATGCCAAATTCGCTTGGTCCCTGCATGGTTACGTAAAGTGACTGGTTCATTTTCGAAAACGAACGCTGAACCGGTTCCGGCCAGTCTTTTGCAGGCATGCGTAAAACGTGTTTCTCATAAAAATTAGGCATCAGCAATTCCATGTAACGTGGATTGGAAAAATCGCTTTTTGCTTCAATGGTTCTCAATTCTTTCAGTACTTCAGGATCCATTTGTTTGGAAAGAACCTCATCGGCGTATTTTCCGTAGGCAACAGCATCCGACATCATATTGGAAATGATTAACCCTTTCATATTATTCTGGTACTTCATGGTATATTCCATCGCGAGAATTCCGCCCCAAGAGTGTCCCAATAAATAAAAATTGTCTTTGCTGAGGTTAAGAGCTTTGCGAACCTGTTCTACTTCTTCCACATAACGCGGCAAATCCCAAAGAGAAACATCATTAGGGTTATCTGAATTTCCACAACCCAATTGATCATAATAGATGAACTCGATTCCTTCTGCTGGGAGAAAACTTTCGAAACATTCGAAATATTCATGAGTGGCACCGGGGCCTCCGTTCAATAAAAGCACTTTGGTTGTTGGGTTATTTCCAAAGCGTTTTGTCCATACTTTAAATGTGCCTTTCGGGGTCTCAATCGGAATTATCTGAATACCTCCGGTTTGAATCGAATCATTACTTTTCTGAAAATAAGGATTTGTTTGGGCTGTTTGTTTTTCCGAAGTTTCCTTGCAGCTATGGAAAAACGAGGATGACAGTAATGCAAGCAATAAAAGGGAACATTTTTTTATCATGGATTTTTCTTATAAAATTAAAGAATTTCCCCGACATGTCTTTTAATGTTCTCTGATATTTTTTTTGTAGGTAAGTCGTTTTCATCATCCCCAAACGGATCTTCAATTTCTTCGGCAATCAGTTCCAAACTTGCGAGTACATAAAAGATGAAAACCACAACCGGAACTACATAATAGCCTAATGTGAAAGCATATCCGAAGGGCAAAGTCATCACATAAAAGAAAATGAATTTTTTAAGGAAAGCACTGTAAGAGTATGGAATAGGTGTGTTTTTAATGCGCTCACATGCTCCGCAGATATCTGTAAAGGATTGAATTTCAGAATTGAGAATGATTAATTGATCACCGGTTATTTTTCCTGAGTTGTACAAATCATTGATCTTTTCAAACATCATTTTAGCCACCTGATTTGGTCTGTGTTTTTCATGATCGATTTTTAAATCCAAACCATCAAAAAGCATTAAGCCGGTCTCTTCATTTTTTAAGTGTTTATGTAAGATTGAAGCATAACCGGGAATGGCTTTTCTGAAATAAGCACGGTCGTGTTCATCTCTTAAAATCACAGATAGTTTCATGGCCAAATTACGACTGTTGTTAACTAAGCTGCCCCACATTCTTCGGCCTTCCCACCATCTGTCGTAAGCGGTATTCGTTCTGAAGACCAACAGTAATGAAATTACAAAACCCAGCATTCCGTGCATGGCTCCGATATTTCTCACATAACTATCTTCAGGAAGATCTAAATAACTAACTTCTAAATAGCCAATGATGCCTGAATAAATGCTAATGAAAATCATTAGCGGCAGTAAAAGCCTAAAAGTGTCTGCCTTATGAAAACGAAAAATGAAAGTAATCCAGTCCTTTGGGTTGTATTGTACCATATCTTGATTTATGAGTTATCACTGTCCTCTAATTTCTTGTATCTTGTTTCTCTTCTCCAGCCTAACTAATGTAATTCCAGATGGTTTTCTTTTTGCTTATTTCAATGAATACCCTTCTGAGTGTCTGATGTTCCGGTTTTTCCATTGCAGCGTCATCTTTTAAAAGCTTTATGGCGTGGTGACGGGCTAACAGTAAAACATCCTTGTCTTTTACCAGATCAGCTATTTGTAAGTTTAAAACACCACTCTGTTGTTTTCCCATTATATCGCCAGGTCCGCGAAGTTTTAAATCGACTTCCGCAATCTCAAAACCGTCATTTGTCGCACACATGGTTTCGATTCGGGTTTTGGTATCGTTGCTCAACTTATGTCCGGTCATTAAGATGCAGTAACTCTGCTCGGCGCCACGTCCGACTCTCCCACGTAACTGATGCAATTGTGATAATCCGAAACGCTCGGCGCTCTCAATAATCATCACGCTGGCATTGGGAACATTAACACCGACTTCAATAACCGTCGTTGCAACCATTATATTGGTTTTTCCTTCTGAAAAGCGCTTCATTTCGGCATCTTTTTCAGACGGTTTCATTTGTCCGTGTACAATTGAAACGGAATATTGAGGTAATGGAAAATCACGTGAAATTCCTTCGTAACCATCCATCAAGTCTTTATAATCCATTTTTTCCGATTCCTGGATGAGCGGATATACAATATAGATCTGTCTACCCTTGGCAATTTCATCCCTCAGGAATTTCCATACTTTCAGTCGGTTATTGTCATAACGATGTACGGTTTGGATTGGCTTTCTGCCCGGCGGTAATTCGTCAATAACGGAAACATCCAAATCACCATACAAACTCATCGCTAAAGTACGCGGAATAGGAGTGGCGGTCATTACCAGAACGTGTGGAGGAACTTCATTTTTTTTCCACAACTTACTGCGCTGCTCCACGCCAAAACGATGCTGCTCATCTATAATTGCCAGACCAAGATTTTTGAATTGCACCTTGTCTTCCAATAAAGCATGTGTACCGATTATGATGTGCAGACTGCCGTTTTCAAGTTCTTCATGGATGATTTTTCTATCTGAAGTTTTAGTTGAACCGGTTAATAGTTTTATGTTGAGGTTTAGATCTTTGGCCAATTCGGTTATACCGACAAAATGTTGTGAAGCTAGGATTTCTGTCGGCGCCATTAGACAAGCCTGAAAACCGTTATCGATAGCCAAAAGCATACTCATCAATCCAACGATGGTTTTTCCGGAACCAACATCTCCCTGAAGTAATCGGTTCATTTGTGCATTGCTGCCTAAATCATTTCGGATTTCTTTCAGTACTTTTTTCTGCGCATTGGTTAAATCAAACGGAAGGTGATTGTTATAGAAGGTCGTAAAATAATCGCCTACTTTTTCAAAAGGATGTCCTTTAATTTTATGTTTGCGGATGAGGTTCTTCGTAATCAGTTGCAACTGGATAAAGAACAATTCTTCAAATTTCAATCGGAATTGCGCTTTGGCTAAAAGTTCCTGACTCTTCGGAAAATGAATGTTGAAGATCGCAGCGTTCTTCGGTATCAGCTTTAGTTCTTCGAGTAGATAGGTTGGAAGGGTTTCGGTGAATAAAGAATGCGTTTCAATAAACAACTGCTGCATCATTTTATTGATGACTTTGTTTGAAATCCCTTTATTGGCAAGTTTTTCGGTACTTGGATAAACCGGTTGCATGGCCGATCGTAAACTTGCTTTATGTTCTTCCAATAATTCCATTTCGGGATGTGCCATGTTGAACAATCCGTTGAAGGAAGTAGTTTTTCCGAAGATGACATAAGGCGTGTTTAATTTCAGATTTTCGCGTATCCATTTCTGTCCCTGAAACCACACCAGTTCCATTTCGCCGGTATCATCCACAAAAGTGGCTACCAGACGTTTGCCTTTTTTCTGTTCGACGGATTTAATGTGGATCACTTTCCCTACAATCTGAACCTCTGAGTTGCTGTTTTGCAGTTCGTTGATTTTGTAATAACGCGTGCGGTCGATGTAACGGTTCGGGTAAAGATTGATTAAATCGCCGTATCGATGAATGTTCAGTTCCTTACGCAACAAATCCCCGCGCTGAGGTCCAACGCCTTTCAGATATTCAATGGGAGTATCTAGCAAGTTATTCATTTTGGCTTGTAAAAAGTAAAGCGAATATAAAACTTAATTTTTCAATTGAAAAGTTATTTCGGAATCAAATCGCAATACCAAAATCCGTAATCAAAAGCACTGTCATTGGTATCGCATGCCGTATTGGAAGATTCTGTTTTTGGTTTTTCATATTTACGATACACAATTTCTCCTATTTCGAAATCGATTGGTTTGGAGAAAATAGGTCCGTCAAAAGTAAAGGTATGAAATTCTCCGTTTTCCCCACAAACATCAACGTTTTCAGGTAAATCGGTTATGAATTGCTCATCAATAACTCTTCCTACAAAACTTTTGTCAAGATTACGTTCGTTAACGCATGTCACTATTGTTTTGAAACCCAAATCCAGAAACTCTTGGATTAACTCTTTGGTATCAATTTTCCAAAGCGGAAAAACGCCTTCCAATTGCATTTCAGCTAATTTATCTTCTCGGTATTTTCGTAAATCTTCCAGGAAAATATCGCCAAAAACAGAATGAGTCACGCCTTTTTCTTTGAAATGATTCAGAGCCTGACGCATGACATCTTCATAAACTTCCATGGTTGGCATTTCGGGAATTTCCATTTTATAAAGTGGTAATCCGATGCTTTGTGCTTGTTGTTCCAGGAGTTCCGCGCGAACGCCATGCATGGAAATACGGTTGTATTGTTTGTTGACGCTCGTTAAAAGCGAAACGATTTCTATTTCGGAATTCTGGAGGGTTTTATATAAGGCGAGAGCTGAATCTTTTCCGCTGCTCCAGTTAAAAAGGGCTTTCTTTTTCAAATCGTGTAATTTGGAAGTAAACATACAAAAATGAGTTTAGTTTATTTCATAGAATTTTGCATGGAAATAATTCTTGTATCCTGTTCTGTCATTCCGACGGAGGAGGAATCTCCTTTTTATGAGATCTCTCCCGTTGGTCGAGATGACAACGTTGTGATTATATTTTTCCCGAGATTAAATTAACCTTTGTATTTTTGGGATTCTTATAAATTTAACATGAAATATTTTTTACTGATTATCACTTCATTCGCTTTTGCACAACAAAGCAAGAAAGTCGATTTTATTTCGTTACACGCCAATCTGAATCCAAATTCCATTGAAAAATCCATCAGTGGAAATGTTGCTTATGATTTTGTAGTGAAATCCAAAACGGATACCATTAAAATTGATGCTGTCAGAATGGAATTCAGTGATGTAAAAATCAATGGTAAATCAGTACAATTTAAAAACTCGGGAAAAACATTAAATCTTTTCGAAGGCTATAAGAAAGGAAAAAACAAACTTGAATTTTTCTATTCGGCAAAACCGAAGCAAACTATGTATTTTGTGGGTGATTTTTCAACAGGTTCCGGACAAATCTGGACGCAGGGTCAAGGGAAATATACGTCACATTGGCTGCCTAGTTTTGACGACGTAAACGAAAAAGTGATCTTTAATATCTCGGCACAGTTCAGAAATGATTTTACGGTTTTATCGAACGGTGTTTTAAAAAGCATCGTCATGAATTCAAAGGGGAATCTAAAAACCTGGAACTACCAAATGCAAAAACCTATGAGTTCCTATTTGGTAATGCTGGCCATAGGTAAGTTTGCTAAGAAAGCAGAAACTTCAAAATCAGGAATACCATTGGAATTTTATCTGCGGGAAGAAGACAAGGACAAATTCTTAACAACCTATAAATATTCAAAAGAGATATTTGACTTTTTTGAGCGCGAAATAGGTGTGAAATATCCTTGGGAAGTCTATCGCCAGGTTCCGGTGATGGATTTTTTATATGCCGGGATGGAAAACACCACATCAACAATTTTCGCGCAGGATTTTGTAGTGGATGAAATCGGGTTTAATGACCGAACTTACATGAATGTAAATGCCCATGAATTAGCCCATCAGTGGTTTGGCGACATGGTTACGGCCCAATCGGGAAAACACCATTGGTTACAGGAAGGTTTTGCGACGTATTATGCATTAATGGCCGAAAAGGAACTCTTTGGCGAGGACCATTTTAATTTCGAATTGTATCAGACGGCAGAAACATTGCAAAGAGCTTCGAAAAAAGATACGATTCCGCTTTTGAACGAAAAAGCAAGTTCGCTTACTTTTTACCAGAAAGGAGCCTGGGCACTGCATTATCTGAGAGAACAAGTTGGTGATAAAGATTTTAAAAAGGCAGTCGAACGTTATTTAAAGAAATACAGATTCGAAAATGTGAATACGGATAATTTTCTGGTTGAGATTAATAAAGTTTCCAAATTCGATACCAATGCCTTTAGAAAAAACTGGTTGGAAGCCTCCGGATTTCAGGTAAATGAAGCATTGGTTATTTTGAAGAAAAACAAATTCATGTCGGATTACCTTAATTTGGTAGAGCAATCGGAAGTACCTTTTTCGGAAAAGAAAACCCGTTTTGAAGCCATTTTGAATTCAGATGCTTTTTATCCGATGAAAGAGGAAGTTGTTTATCAGATGACAGAAGTTCCTTTCGAGGAGAAAAAAGTCCTGCTGGTTGAGGCAATGAAATCGAATAATAGTAAAGTCAGACAAGCCATTGCTGTTACGATGAAACAAATTCCGCCTGATTTCAAAACGGAATACACGACTTTACTGAACGACACTTCTTATTTGACAAGAGAAATAGCGTTTAAAAATTTAATGGCACAATTTCCGGAAGATCGGGTTTCATTATTGGAACAAACCAAAGACTGGGTTGGTTTCAGTGATAAGAATTTACGAATAGCCTGGCTGACATTGGCTTTGGCTAAACCGGACTATCAAGAAGAGAACAAGGTGAAGTTTTATGATGAATTATTGAGGTATACTACGCCGGATTTTGAAGCAAATACAAGACAAAACGCCATTGTAAATTTGTTGTTCCTAAACAAAGCCGATAAAAACGTGTTGCCTAATTTGGTAAATGGGTTGACACACCCAAAATGGCAGTTTACTAAGTTTTGTCGTGAAAAAATAAGGGAAATGCTGAAACAGGATACATTTAAAAAATATTTTCAGGAGTTGTTGCCTACCTTGCCTGAAAACGAAAAAATGCAGCTGCAAAAATTATTGTAAGAATTGTACGCAACCAATTTCTTATGCACGCATCTTTCTACTAGATAAATTTAATTAATGAGGGAATATTTTGGGGGTAAGATAAATATTGGAAGATTTAGAGGCTATATGCAGGCGGAGAAAGAAACATAACGATAAGAGTGGATTGTTATCATTAAAGATTGTATACAATAAAAAAGCCCCGATAATCAGGGCTCTTATTTATCCAAGAATTTCTGTGATTTCATTTTTTATGAAAGACAATGCTAAAACGGTAGGGGATTGCTTATCCAATAAATCGGTCAGGAGTTTTTCGCGCAATTTGTCTGCATTTTCAACTTGTAAAGTTGTTTTTCGGATAGTTTGAATAATGGTATTTTTTGCTGTAAGGATAATGTTCCAGCATTCGTCTGAAATATAAACCTGTTGCGTTAAATTATGTTCAAATTCCTGTTCGATATGATGAATCAATAAAGACTCATAATCGTTCTTGTCGATAGAAAGAGGAGCAACACGAACCAACAGTTTTCCGGGGTTAATACGCTCTAAAAATAAAGCCATGCGCTCATAAGCCTGTAAACGTAAGGGTAAAGCCGTTTTTTGGGATTCTTTGTGTAAAAGGAAACGTCTTCGGCCTTCTTCGTTTTTTAAATAAGAATTAAAAATGTAATAAGCTACACCTCCTGTTACTATTGAAGGTAGTGTGTAAGCTGCGATATCAATTATTTTAGAATAATCCATTTTTTGGGTTTAATTTATGCAAAAGTATAAGATTAACGGAATTCAGGATGTGTCCTTGAAATCTTTTTCGTTAATTTTGTCAATAACACGGTAAAAATATGAAAAAGTTATTACTGGTTTTTATGTTTTTTATGCATTTAGGGGTTTTTTCACAAAACGTTGAAATTACTGTTGCCCTAAAAGACTACGAAACCAATCTGCCTATTGAAGATGCTTCCATTACGGTCCTTAACACCAGACAGGGACTAGTAAGTAATAAAGACGGTATTTTTAAAATTTCCCTGGATAAACCTTCAAAGATTCAGATTTCGCACGCCTCTTATAAGACAATTACAATCAATTCATCTTCTTTAAAGCTGAAAGAGAACATAATTTATATGGATCGCAGTACCAAAACGCTTGAAGAAGTTATCATCACCACAAAACACCCTCAGGAAATTTTAAAGAAACTGGTAGAAAATTCCTCCGATAAATTAACAATTCCGGTAAACCTTAAAGTCTATGTCCGTGAATTCTTTAAGAAAAATGATAAGTACACGTCATTTAACGACGGACTTTTAAATTTTTACATTCAGGGAAGACCCACCAGTGTTAAGACTGATATACTGGTAGAACAAAACCGTTTTTACGGATTGATTAATGATGAAGTTGATGAAAGCACTTTGGGATACAATTTAAACGATATAATTGGTAACTACTATGAATTCAAATACCTTGAAAAAGTGGTCGAGGCTTATTCGAAGAAAAAATACGATTACGAAATAAAAACGTTTCCAAATAAGCAGGATTGTTACATTATGAATATCAGGCCGTTACAAAATATTGATGGTTATTTGCCGGATTTCTATATAGTTTACGATTATAAAAAGAATATCATAATCGAAATCAACTCTTCGGTACTAACTGAACGTTATGAGTTTAAAGGTGTAACCGATTTTTTAGTGATTAAAGGAAAAATTTTTAATTCCGTTTTTAACGCCACCTATAAATACGACGGAAAAAATTATTATTTAGCGAGTTCAAAAGAAGAGATAGGTTTCAAAACAACCAATAAGAAGAAAGAAGAAGAACGTATTGAAGTGAAGAATTATCTGGTTACGACAAACTTCGGTACAAAGCCGGTTCCATACGATAAAAGTGATGTTTATAAAGAAAAATCTTTATTTAATAAACGAAACACGATACTGACCAATTATTGGGAATTCGATTCGGGATTAACCCCAACGGAAGAAGAAAAACAGATAATCGAAAGTTTAGCTTCTAAATTGTAACGTTAAAAGGCATTCAAAACTTGAATGTCTTTTTTTTATGGTTATTTTTGTAGATTATAATTTCAATAACCAAGAAATCCAGTTATTTTGAAAGTCAGTGATTCAAATAAAATGCAACAGATAATAAATCAGCTTAACGAAGCTCAGCGTGCGCCCGTACTGCAAAAAGACGGACCAATGATAGTGATTGCGGGTGCCGGTTCCGGAAAAACTCGTGTGCTTACGGTTCGTATTGCCAATCTAATTCATCAGGGCGTTGATGCTTTTAATATCTTATCGCTTACGTTTACCAATAAGGCGGCACGTGAGATGAAAAAACGTATTACCGATATTGTAGGTCCGGAAGCCAAAAATCTTTGGATGGGAACCTTTCACTCGGTTTTTGCTAAGATTTTGCGTATCGAAGCTGATAAATTAGGATATCCAAGTAATTTCACCATTTATGACGCTCAGGATTCTGTGCGTTTAATCGGACAAATTATCAAGGAGATGCAGCTGGACAAGGATGTCTACAAACCAAAACAGGTTTTCGGCCGAATTTCGTCGTATAAGAACAGTCTTATTACTGTAAAAGCGTATTTCAACAATCCGGAATTGCAGGAAGCCGATGCGATGAGTAAAAAACCGCGTATGGGTGAGATTTACAATCAGTATGTGGAGCGTTGTTTTAAATCCGGAGCCATGGATTTTGATGATTTGTTGTTGAAAACCAATGAATTGTTAAATCGTTTTCCGGATGTATTGGCAAAGTATCAGGATCGTTTCAGATATATTTTGGTGGATGAGTATCAGGATACAAACCATTCGCAATATTTGATTGTTCGCGCTTTATCCGACAGATTCCATAATATCTGTGTGGTAGGTGATGATGCGCAGAGTATCTATGCTTTCCGCGGAGCGAACATCAATAATATTTTAAATTTCCAGAAGGATTACGAAGGTGTTCAAACGTATCGTTTGGAGCAGAATTACCGTTCCACCAGAAATATTGTGGAAGCCGCCAATACGATAATCGACAAGAATAAAACAAAGTTGGACAAAGTGGTTTGGACAGCGAATGAATTCGGTCCGAAAATTAAAATCCACCGCAGTTTAACTGATGGGGAAGAAGGCCGTTTTGTAGCTTCCACCATTTTTGAAGAGAAGATGCAAAAGCAGATGATGAACGGACAGTTTGCTATTTTGTACCGTACCAACGCTCAATCACGAGCAATGGAAGATGCTTTGCGTAAAAGAGATATTCCGTACCGAATTTACGGAGGATTGTCGTTCTATCAGCGCAAGGAAATTAAAGACGTGTTGTGCTATTTGCGTTTGGTTATCAATCCGAAAGACGAGGAGGCACTGATTCGCGTAATTAATTATCCGGCAAGAGGAATTGGTAATTCTACAATTGAAAAATTGACGGTAGCGGCCAATCATTATAAGCGTTCCATCTTTGAAGTCATGGAACACATTGAAAAAATCGATTTGAAACTGACATCGGGAACTAAAAACAAATTACAGGATTTTGTAATGATGATTAAGAGTTTCCAGGTTATCAACGAAAATCAAGATGCGCTTTATCTGACTGATCATGTAACCAAGAAAACTGGTTTAATTCAGGAACTAAAAAAAGATGCCACTCCGGAAGGTATCGCCCGTATTGAAAACATTGAGGTTTTAATGGGAGGTATCAAGGATTTTATCGAAGGTCAAAAAGAAGTTGATGGTGCCCGTGGTGCTTTATCTGAATTCCTTGAAGATGTGGCTTTGGCTACCGATTTGGATAATGATACCGGTGATGATGACCGTGTAGCATTAATGACCATTCACTTGGCAAAAGGATTGGAATTCCCGACGGTTTTTATCGTAGGTATGGAAGAAGATTTGTTCCCGAGTGCGATGAGTATGAACACCCGAAGCGAACTGGAAGAAGAACGCCGATTGTTTTATGTAGCCTTAACCCGTGCGGAACATCAGGCTTATTTAACGTATGCCCAATCGCGTTACCGTTGGGGAAAACTTGTGGATAGCGAGCCATCCCGTTTTATCGAAGAAATTGATCCACAATATTTGGAATATTTAACACCGGTGGAGACGAATTACCGTTACAAACCAATGATTAACACTGATATTTTCGGAGATGTAGACAAATCGAAACTTCGTTTGTCAAAACCTGTTGCAGGTACGCCTCCGAAATATATTACAAATAATGAGCCGAAACCTGACTTAAATATTCGTAAATTGAAGCCTGTTTCAGGAGCGGCACCTGTTGGTAAAGCCAATTTGTTTGACGGTAATCTATCAATAGGGGACATCGTAATGCATGAGCGCTTCGGAAAAGGGCAGATCCTGAATACGGAAGGAGCGGGGGCAGACAAAAAAGCAGAAATCAAATTTGAAGTCGGAGGAATTAAGAAGTTATTGTTGCGTTTTGCGAAGCTGGATGTAATTGGATAGCTTTAAGCTTTTGGCAATAAGCCTTAAGCTTTCACGAAATAGAAATTGTTTTACTAATTCAGGCTTACGGCATAAAGCTTATAGCTTATAGCATAAAAATTATGGCACAATTCATTAAAATTTACCCGGAAAACCCAAGCGAAAAAGAAATCGCCAAGGTGATTAAAGTACTTAAAGAAGGTGGATTGATTATCTATCCGACTGACACAGTTTATGGTTTGGGATGTGACATCACCAATACTAAAGCTTTGGAACGTATTGCTAAAATTAAAGGCGTGAAACTAGAAAAAGCTAATTTCTCGTTTGTTTGTCACGATTTAAGCAATATATCTGATTATGTGAAGCAGATTGATACGTCGACTTTTAAAATCCTGAAAAGAGCATTGCCAGGTCCTTATACCTTTATTCTTCCAGGAAATAATAATCTTCCGAAAGAATTCAAAAAGAAAACCACGGTAGGAATTCGTGTGCCGGATCATGAAATTGCACTGGAAATTGTGCGTAAGCTTGGAAATCCAATTGTTTCAACATCAATCCATGATGACGATGAGGTTATTGAGTATACTACTGATCCTGAACTTATCTTCGAAAAATGGCAAAATCTTGTCGATTTGGTCATTGACGGCGGGTACGGAGATAACGAAGCATCAACAATTATTGATTTGTCAAATGGAGAACCTGTTGTTGTCCGTGAAGGGAAAGGAAGCCTTGATGTCTTATAAGAATTAGTGAAAAGTGATTAATACGAAAAAACGCCTTGAGAATTTCAAGACGTTTTTTTTTATGTTGATAGCTACTGAAAACCAATTGACTGCAAAACCGACTTTTACATGTATTAAAAAGACATCAAATCCTCGAGGAGTTCACCCAATACAAAAGGTTATATTTTCTTATCAATATAATTCTTTCTGGTAAAATAATACATAACCTAAATAAAATAAAATTTTTTTAAATTAAAAAGTACTTTGTATTTCAAAGTTTATTAAATTTGTGGTGAGAAACTTAGAAATGAATGATTTGCAATTTGAAACAAGGTCATTTTTGCTCTGTTTTCATGGAAAAATTATTATCAAAACAAAATTTATGATTATACAAAACAAAAGGCTTTTAGAAATTGTGCTAGTGGTAGCAATTTTATTGTTTATTCCGTTTATAGCAATGCAGTTTACTGATGAAGTAAATTGGAGTTTATTTGATTTTATTGTTGCAGGAGTCTTATTGCTGAGTACTGGTCTGATGTGTGAACTTGTAATAAGGAAAGTAAGTAAAACTGAACATAAAGTTACCCTCTGTGCAGCGCTCCTTGTGGTACTTGCACTTATTTGGATTGAACTGGCTATAGGTATCTTCGGAACACCGTTAGCAGGATTGTAGCAGGAAAGCAGAATTCAGATTTGAAATTAAATTCATAACTCAATAACCGACAATTAGTACTTGTCGGTTTTTTTATTTGTTACAACGATTAATTTATAGGCTACAAAAAGTATTACAAAAATTTGTATGATATTACACTAAGGTATTGAAAAAGAGTGGATAAAATAGTGTTTTGTTATGGTGATGGTATGAGAATCAATACTGTAAAAGATAGGGTTTTAATTACTGAAATCGATATTTATTGATCGGTAGATAGTAATTTACTTGTGTGGCTGGCCAATGAGCAATGTCCATAGCAGGGTGGTAATGTTCGGCCGGTTAAAAAAGCCTATTTGTATTAGTGATGTTTTGCCAGGAGCTCACGTTAATCGTAAGTGTATGCTCACCGATTACATGAAGTCGGAACAAAGAGTCGTTGCCTGTCTCAACCAGGACGTAGTGTACGGACCAGGTATGATCGGAACCCGCCTGCCGTAATGAAAGTGAAATAGGTTGATGGAGTAAATGTAGTAACCTTTTGTAACTGAGGGGAAGTGAGAAGTTAGTTGTTAGTCTTGAGTGTTTTTTAAGAATAAACCAATACATAATATACTGTTATGAAAAATATCCTTCAATCATTTTTTCTTGTTTTGCTTTTGATAAGTTGTAATAAGAAGCAACAGGAACAAACAAATACTGATGCATCTGTAGAATCAGCAACAGAGGCCTTTCGACTTGCTAATATTCAGGAGGAAATGATTTACAGCCGTGCCTTGACAGCGGCGGTATGGAGCATGCCTGTGGTAAATTATCAACTCATGTATCAGGAGATGGCCACTAAACTTAAAGGCAACTTTAATCAGATTGTTATTTGGCCAAAACTTTTGGATTGGAAAAATCAGACACTTACCCCCAATCCCGATGTCATCTATCTCATGCCTTTTTTCAATACAAAAGATGTTGGTCCTATTGTTTTGGAAATTCCTCCTGCTGATAAGGGGGTGTTGAACGGAAGTGTAATGAACTACTGGCAAGCGGCTATTGAAGATATTGGACCTGGTGGAGTTGATAAAGGCAAAGGAGGAAAATATCTGTTTCTCCCACCAGATTATGACGTAAATAAGGTTCCGAAAGGTTATATCCCGCTTGCTTCTAATACCTACCAGGGTTATGCTCTGATTCGTTCGGTTCTTAAAAGCGGAAGTCCAGCTGATGTTGCAGCAGCCATCGAATATTCAAGACGAATCAAACTTTACCCTTTATCAAAGGCAAACCAATCACCACAGACTATTTTTTTGGATGCAAGCAATGTAGTGTATGATTCTTCCATCCCATATGATATCAGGTTTTTTAAATCGCTCGATATTATGGTTCAAGCAGAGCCTTGGCTTGAACGAGATAAGGCAATGATTGATCTTTTAAAAACAATTGGTATTGAAAGAGGGAAACCTTTTAATCCTAAACCACGTACAGAGGAAATCTTAAACCATGCAATCAAAGCTGCAAAAGCATGGCTTGATGTTAACTATGAATCGATGCCAAGATATTATATAGATGCTCATTGGTTTTTCCCGGCCTCGGAAGAAACACATCAAAGCATCATAAACGATTTCAAAGTGCCTGATTCATACCCTGTAGATAATCGTGCAGTGATTTATACAATGGCTTTTTTCAGCGCAAAACACATAGGTGAGTCGCAATATTATTTGATGACATTAAAAGATAAAGATGAAAAACCGTTAGATGGCAGTAAGCAGTATAAATTGAATGTGCCAGCAAACGCACCTGTTAACCAATATTGGTCGATGACGGTATACAACCGTGACACACACACCTTTATCCGCAATGTAAAATGGCAGGGTCGATCTTCACAAACTCCCGGTATTATGAAAAACAGCGATGGCTCCGTGGATATTTACTTCGGACCGACGCCTCCGCCTGAAGGTGAGTCAAACTGGATTCCAACAGACCCTAAAGGACAATTCGAAGTACTCGCACGTTTTTATGGCCCTAAAAAAGAGTTGTATGATAAATCATGGAAGTTGGGAGATATTGAGGAAGTAAAATAGTGAATACCGAATTGCACAAAGATTCAAAATAGCAATGCAAGTTTATGTAATATAATTGAATTTTATGCTGAATATCAGATAATAAGTAAATCGGATAAACTGAAAAACCGTTAAGAATACTTAATAACAAATATTTAAAATTATATGAACAACACACAAAACCATCCTAGCCCTGAAGGTATCCTTCAGATTGCCTCAGGCTTTTGGGCTTCAAAAATTCTTTTGAGCGCAGTAAAATTTCAAATCTTCACAACTCTTGCCGAACGAAAAAGTATGTCGGCCAGCGAAATCAAATCGCTTTTAGGCTTTAAGTGCTCCGACAGGAATGTGTGCGATTTTTTAGATGCACTTACTGCTTTTGGTTTCTTAAACCGTGAAGGTATACTGGAAACTGCGAAATACAGCAATAGTATTGATACCGACTTTTTTCTGGACAGAAACAAACCCTCTTATATAGGAGGATTGCTTGAAATGTTAAATAATAGACTGTATGGTTTTTGGGGAAATCTTGAAGAAGGATTGCTGACAGGTAATCCTCAAAATGAAGCGATTCAGGGAGAAAATCTTTTCGATAAACTGTACGCCGATCCGGCAAGGTTGGAAGAGTTTATTCACGCTATGAGTGGTGTTCAGATGGGAGCCTTTATGGCTTTGGCTCAGAAACTGGATTTTTCAAAATCAAAAACACTTGTGGATGTTGGAGGTTCGGCAGGAATATTGTCGTTGATGGTGGCCAAACACCAGCCGAACATGAACTGTATTACCTGGGATTTACCTGCTGTTACACCGATTGCTGACCAAACCATTCAGAAATTCCAGCTTCAGGACCGTGTTAAAACTGCTCAAGGGGATTTCTTTAAAGACGAATTTCCGAAAGCGGATATTGTAACGATGGGAAATATTCTGCACGACTGGGATGAGGAAACCAAATTGATGCTCATGAAAAAAGCGTATGATGCTCTACCTGAAGGCGGTGTATTTGTAGCTGTTGAAAACGTAATTGATGAAAACAGAAATAAAAATGCTTTCGGTTTGATGATGAGCCTTAACATGCTGATAGAAACAGGAACCGGGTTTGATTATACACTCGCTGATTTTAATAAATGGGCAACTCAAGTCGGTTTTAAATCGACATCGATGATGCCTTTAGCGGGGCCTACCAGTGCAGCAATAGCAGTCAAATAGTCGATTCTGGTTTCAATTGAATAGGATATCATTTGAAAAGCTGTATCATCGATACAACTAAATAAAAAAAAGAGTTTCAATTGAAACTCTTTTTTTTAATTTAAATTCTAATCAGAAGATCATTAAATCTTACCGACGGGATTATATTTATTTGCTCAAAGTCTTCATTTCTTTCTCAAGCATATCATAGAACTGGTCTATTTTAGGCATGATGATGATTCTTGTTCTTCTGTTTTTAGCACGGTTAGCCGGTGTGTCGTTTTCAACAAGCGGAATGTAAGAACTTCTTCCGGCAGGGATTAGCTGCTTCGGATTTACGCCTAAGTCTTTTTGTAAAACTCTGACGATCGATGTAGCTCTTTTAACCGATAAATCCCAGTTGTCCAACAATACGGCGTTTTTAATAGGCACGTTGTCAGTGTGACCTTCAACCATACATTCAAAATCTGGTTTGCTGTTGATTACTTTTGCAACTTTACCTAAAACACCTTTGGCTCTGTCACTTACTTCATAACTTCCTGATTTGAATAAAAGATTATCAGCAATGGAAATCATTACCACTCCTTTTTCAACATTGATATTAATATCCGGATCGTCAATACCCACTTCGCGTTTTAAACTTGTAACCAAAGCCAATGTAACACTGTCTTTTTTGGTTAAAGCATCCTGAAGACGTGAAATTTTCAAGTCTTTTTCCTTTAAACTTTCCAGTGATTTTTCAAGATTTTGAGCACCTTTCGTAGTCAAAACAGTCATTTCTTTAGAACTGTTGATCAGATCGGTGTTGTTTTTCTTTAAATATTCGTTCTGATTGTTTAACGCTTCCTTCTCGGTAAGGCAAGTGTTCAGTTTAACGGTACAAGTATTCAGTAAATCCTGAATTTCTTTGTTTTTGGCTTCCAGCTCTGCTATTTTCTTCTTGGTTCCGCAAGATGTCAGCGATAGACCAATAACAGAAAGTAAAATAAATAGTTTCTTCATGATTAATGATTTTTTTAAAGGTATTAACAAAGTTACTTAACTTACAAAAATGTTTAAAAGATTAAAATGATAAACTAATGTTAAAGATTAACATCAAAAATCTTACCATTTTTAAAGTAGTAACTGTAAACAATCGATTTCGTTTTATAATAATCTTTGGACTGAAAAGCGTCTCTTTTTCGTAAAAACCTGATAATCTGCATGTAAAAGTAATAATGAGCAACTAAAACGGCCCACAAATGTTTAGGTTTTCCTTGAAGAAGAAAACGAATTCCTGCAACTCCGTCAAAACACATTCGAATGAAAAGCGTTGGGAACAACTGCGCAGACGGAAGGTTTTTAATCATCATCCAGGTCGAGTTTCTAAAATTCAAGAATGTTTTTCTCGGACTTCCTGCTTCCAAAGTAGCTCCGCCAACATGATATACTGTAGAGGCACCGCAATATTTAATGCTGTATCCTTTGTTGAAAGCCCGCCAACAAAGATCAATTTCTTCCTGATGCGCAAAAAAGTCGGGATCAAAACCTTTCAATTCCCTAAAAATCTCTTTTCGTATAAAAAAACAGGCTCCGGATGCCCAGAATATTTCGACGGTGTCATTATACTGGCCATTGTCTTTTTCCAACGTTTCAAAGATACGGCCGCGACAATATGGAAAACCATATTTATCAATAAAACCACCAGCAGCACCGGCATATTCAAAATAAGCTTTGTTTTTAAAATCCAATAGCTTTGGCTGAATAATAGCCGTAGTCGGTTCGCTTTCAAATAAGTTGATAATAGGCTGTAACCAGTTTTCGGTTACTTCTATATCCGAATTGACCAAAGCGTAGATTTCTTCCTCAACAAACTGTAAGGCTTCATTATATCCCTGGGCAAAACCAAAATTTGCTTTGTTTTCAATAATGCTTACGGAAGGAAAATTACTTTTTATATACGCAACAGAATCATCGCTTGAAGCATTATCGGCCACATATATTTTTGCCTCGGGAGAATATTGGATTACTGAAGGTAAAAACTGTTCTAAAAGTTTAACCCCGTTCCAGTTTAGTATGACTACTGCAATTTTTTTCAAAAGATGATTATAGATTTGGTTCTTGGATTAAGAAATCTGGCAATTCACGAAGAAATTGATATTTTTCGTTTTCATAATCCATGTAACAAAAATAATGATTTAGTCCGTTGGTAACCATTAAATATTTTGCTTCCAGTGTCATGTTGTAACGTGCAATCTGATCGAATGTTTGCTGGGAAATGTTTACTTCCGGCGCTTTACATTCGATCAGTAAAAATATTTTTCCATCTGGCTGAAATACAACTACATCATACCGCTTGGTTAAACCGTTTATTTTAATTGATTTTTCTACGTTGATGTATGATTTCGAGTAGTTTTTCTGATGTAGCAAAAAATGAATTACGTTTTGTCGCACCCATTCTTCTGGAGTGAGAACCACAAATTTTTTACGGATTTCATCAAACACAGCGAGTTTATTTTCACTATTTTTGAACCGAAACGTATAAGCGGGAAAATTCAGTTTTTGCATCTGACAAAGCTATCATCAAATAACCAAATAACCAAATCAAAGCATTTTGGACGAAGTTTTAAAAATCATCAAAGACATACAAGCCGGAAACATCAAACCAATCTATTTTTTAATGGGTGAGGAGCCTTATTATATTGATAAGTTGGCCGAATATATCGAAGAGAATATTTTGCAGGAACACGAGCGCGATTTTAACCAAACTGTTTTGTATGGCCGTGATGTTACAGTTGAAGAAATTGTTGGAAATGCCAAACGTTTTCCAATGATGGCCGATCGTCAGGTGGTTATTGTAAAAGAAGCGCAGGAATTATCCCGAACCATTGAAAAATTAGATGCTTATGCAGAAAACCCTCAGCCCACAACGGTTTTGGTAATCTGTTATAAATACAAAACGTTAGACAAACGCAAGAAAGTCACCAAAACACTTGGTAAAGTAGGAGTTGTTTTTGAAAGCAAGAAACTGTACGAAAATCAGGTAGGAGATTGGTTGAAAAGGGTTTTAGCCGGAAAAAAATTGAGTATTGAGCCTAAAGCGGCGGCGATGTTTGTCGATTTTTTAGGAACCGATTTAAGTCGGATTGCCAATGAAATAGATAAACTGGCTATTATTTTAAAGCCTGGAGAAACAATAACGCCGGCAATCATTGAGGAAAATATCGGTTTCAGTAAAGATTTTAACCCGTTTGAATTGCGTAAGGCAATCGGCGAACGAAATCAATTGAAAGCCTATCAGATAGCCGATCATTTTGCCCAAAATCCGAAAGATAACCCCATTGTGTTGACAATCGGCTTGGTCTTTGGCTTCTTTTCTCAACTTTTACAGTACCACGGATTAAAAGATAAAAGTCCGGCCAATGTAGCAAAGACTTTGAAAATCAATCCCTATTTTGTGAAAGATTATGATGTGGCATTAAAGAATTACCCAATGAAAAAGGTGAGCGCCATTGTAAGTACGCTTCGTGATGTTGATGTAAAAAGTAAAGGAGTAGGAGCGAACAATCTACCACAGCATGATTTGTTGAAAGAGATGCTGGTGAAAATTTTCAATTAGATTGTGATAATAAAAAAAAGCCCGTTACTGCAACGGGCTTTTTTATGTTCACAGAATACGATCTTACTCATTAATTTTGATCTCAAACATCTTGTCCCAGTTTTTTCCGGTAACAAAAATGGTTTTCGTTTTAGGATTGTAAGCAATTCCGTTTAATACATCAATATCCGGGTGTTGTGTCACTTTTGATTTTAAATCGGATAAGTTAATAACAGCTTCAATAGCGCCATTTTTAGGATCGATGATTGCAATAGCGTCCATCTGATAAATATTGGCATAGATTTTACCATTGATCCATTCTAATTCGTTTACTGACTTGATTTTTGAATTGGCAGTATACACATTGATATAGTCAACTTCTTTGAAATCAGTAGGATTTACAAACCAGATTTTCTCAGTTCCATCCGACATTAAAAGGTTTTTGCCATCATTGGATAATCCCCAGCCTTCCAAGTTCGGTTTGAAATACTGGAATGTTTTTTCTTTTTTAAACGTATCGGCATTATAAACATAACCTTCACCGTTTTGCCATGTAATCTGGTAAACTTTGTTGTTTAAAACAGTACAGCCTTCACCAAATACACTTTCCGGCAGCTCTACAATTTTATGTACTTTACCGGTTTTGTAGTCTGTTTTTCGTAGGGAAGAAATGCCTTTTAAGCCGGTCCCGCTTCCGGTCCCATTTCCGGTACTTTCAATTAAGGTATCTCTGTAAAATTCCAAACCTTGAGTATACGCTTTTAAATCGTGTGGATACGTATTTACGATTGTATATTTCAATAATTTCGGTTCTACATCAGAAACCAATTCCACGCGTGAGGTTACTTCGCTGTTTTCGCCTTCAAAATATACCAATGCTTTAATGTTTTGGTATCCCAGTTTCTGATCGGCGAAAGCGAAATTCATTTTGTCGTTTTCTTTTGCTGTACCTATTTTTTTATCATTAATATAGTAAACGACGGAGTCTATTTTTTTGTTTTCAGGATTTTTTAAGGCCAAAGAAAGGGATTCCTGAGGCTTATATTGCTCTTTAAATTGGGAAGAATCGAAAGAAAATAAATTTTCTTCTGCTTTTTTATTACTGTCACAGGAAACAATAGCTGTTCCTAATAAAATGAATGTTAATAGGTTATGTTTTTTCATTGTTTAAAAATTGTTAAAGGCAATATACAATGATATTTTTAATCTTCAATTGCCTTGCAAAAAAATAAAAAGATTGTATATTTGCACCGGCAAGTCCTACACGACCAGCTCCTGCAGACTCCTCCAGGGTGGGAACGCAGCAAAGGTACGCGGTTGTAGCGGTGCGATGTAGGTCGCTTGCCGTTTTTTTTTTAGAATATCTTTTCAGTTTATATATCTCCCTTGTGGAGATTTTTTTATTTTTAGGGTATTCAAATATATCCTATGAACCTGTCCTGGCAAATCGTCCGTCTCAATCTTAAAGAAACTTTTTCGATTTCATATGGTAATTACGCTTTCAGGGAAGCGCTTATTATCAAGTTGAGTGCTTTAGGAACAAGTGGTCATGGCGAATGTACGGGAATTGATTACTATCATATAAGTTTAGCGGATTTCGATAAAAAACTCCATCTGATAAAAGATAAAATCGAATCCCGGAAAATTAATCATCCAATTGATTTTTACAAATTCCTGTTGACATTAGAATTACCAAGTTTCCTTCGCTCTGCATTGGATTGCGCCTATTGGGATTTGTTCGGGAAACTGGAAAAGAAGACTTTTTCGGAATTGAATATGATAAAAATCGGTGCTATTCCAGAGTCTTCAATAACAATAAGTGCCGCATCAATTGAAACCCAGCTTGATAAAATAAAAAATTCTTCGTGGAGCAAATTTAAAGTCAAATGTAACCGTTTTGACGAAAAGGAAATCGAAATGCTTTTGCAAACGGGAAAATCGGTGGCTTTGGATGCTAACGGGAGCTATACTTCGGAACAGTGTCGCTGGCTTGAAAATTTTGAAGCGGCAAAAGGTTTTACCTATGTGGAACAGCCTATGAAACCTGGAGCCGCTAATTTTGAAACATTGCATTCCGACAGATATCCCAACTGGATGGCCGATGAAGATTGTCAGGAAAACATCGATTTAAAGCTATTGCAAGCTCATTACAGAAGCATTAACATAAAACTGGTTAAATGTGGCGGACTAACACCTTCCTTAGATTTAATAAAAAATGCCAGATTGTTGGATTTCAAAATAATGATTGGTTGTATGACTGAATCGACCATCGGCATTTCGGCAGGTGCAGCTTTAGCTTCGTTAGTGGATTTTGCCGATTTGGATGGTGCCAATTTAATCGCCAATGATATTGCAAAAGGGAGCCAGGTTATAAATGGAATCATTCATCTTTCTGAAAAACCGGGCTTGGGAATCGAAATTACGTAAGCAGGGAAATGTGTAACCTACATTTTTTTTAACGTAATATCTTCCTTACTTTCGTAGAGGTTATGCCCCATAATCTAAAATCTAATAGTCAAATAATTTAAAATCAAATAATCGAGTAATCGAATAATCTAAAAAATGAGCAAAGTAGTTTTGATTACAGGAGGTTCCTCAGGTATCGGGAAATCTGTTGGCGAATATTTACACCAAAAAGGATTCATTGTATATGGAACGAGCAGAAATCCGGAACGTGTTGAGCATTCGGTTTTTCCATTGGTCGCTTTGGATGTGAGAGATTCTGAAAGCATTAAAAAAGCTGTTGCCGAAGTGATTACTAAATCAGGACGATTGGATGTTGTGATCAATAATGCCGGAGTTGGAATTACAGGACCACTTGAAGAAATTCCGGCCGAAGAAATAAAAAACAACTTCGAAACCAATTTATTTGGACCTATTGAAGTGATGAAAGCCGTTTTGCCTCAAATGCGCCTTCAAAAATCGGGTTTGATTATTAACGTAACTTCTATTGCTGGTTATATGGGATTGCCGTACAGAAGTGTGTATTCGGCATCAAAAGGAGCATTGGAGCTTATTACCGAAGCTCTGCGAATGGAAACCAAATCGTTTGGAATTCAGATTACCAATGTCGCTCCGGGAGATTTTGCGACTAATATTGCAGCTGGACGTTATCATGCGCCATTAGTTAAAGGTTCGGCTTATGAAATTCCTTATGGTAACACTTTAAAAACAATGGATGAGCATGTTGCCAGTGGAAGCAATCCGGACGAAATGGCGTTGGCGATATATGCCGTTATTCAAACTCCAAAACCCAATGTTCATTATAAAGTAGGCGCTTTGATGCAAAGGTTTTCAATCATATTAAAGCGAATTCTTCCGGATAAAATGTACGAGAAATTATTAATGAATCATTATAAGCTCTAAGGAAATAAATGCTTATGAAGTTTAAATTTTTTCTGTATTTCGTTTTGGTATCAAGCTACTGTTTTTCGCAATCTTTTGCGGAAAATGACACTATAAGAGCCGCTGTTATTGTAACAGGTGGTTATGGCTTTAGCTACAGGATCGTAAAAGTTCCTAAAGGATTGTCGTCAGCCGAAACGGATTATTTGAAGGACTTAAAAACCGGTACAAACTTTGATATCGGCGTTTATTACAAGTTTAATTCGTTAGACGGTGGTTTAGGACTGAAATTTAATAAATATAACTCCAAAGGGAGTGGTTATTCCAGTGAGTACGGTAGTTTTGGAGATGACATCAACATTACATTTTTCGGAGCTTCGGTTTTCCTCTCGTCGAACAGTGTATTTGATGGTAAAAAACAAGTGGGACAAGTATTTGTGGAATTCGCGATGGGCTATATCAAATACAGAAATGATTCCTATGCTTTTGCAAATGAACACACAATATATTTAGGTGGAAATATAGGATTTTCTGCTTCCGGAGCTTATCATTTTCGGATTACGGAACGTTTTTTAATAGGTCCGCAATTGGCATATGTAGGAGGTTTTTTGGAAAGAATTAATGTTAGCTATCCGGATAGTACTAGGGAAACTATAGTAATGGATGAAGAATCCAGAGAACGATTACATCGTATAGATTTAAATGTTTCGGCTAAATTTAGATTTTAAGTAAATTAATGAATAGTTTTGCACCAATTTTAAGGATTAATACACAACAATTTTAAATACATCAGGATGAAATTTTTTATTGACACAGCCAATTTAGAGCAGATTAAAGAAGCACAGGCACTAGGTATATTAGATGGTGTGACTACAAACCCATCATTAATGGCTAAAGAGGGAATTACAGGAAAAAACAATATTTTAAAGCATTATGTTGATATCTGTAATATTGTTGAAGGTGATGTTAGTGCCGAAGTAAATGCTCTGGATTTGGAAGGCATGATCAAAGAAGGTGAGGAGTTGGCTGAATTGCACGAGCAAATTGTAGTGAAATTGCCGATGACTAAAGAAGGAATCAAAGCTTGTAAATATTTCTCTGATCGCGGAATCAGAACCAATGTAACGTTGGTATTCTCTGCAGGTCAGGCGCTTTTGGCTGCAAAAGCTGGTGCAACCTACGTTTCTCCGTTTTTAGGTCGTTTGGACGATGTTTCAACTGATGGTTTAAATTTGATTGATGAAATCCGCTTGATTTATGATAACTATGCTTTCGAAACTCAGATTCTTGCGGCTTCTGTTCGTCATACAATGCACGTTGTAAATTGTGCTAAAATCGGAGCTGATGTAATGACAGGTCCTTTATCTTCTATCTTAGGATTATTAAAACATCCATTAACGGATATCGGTATTGCTCAGTTTGTTGCAGATTTCGAAAAAGGAAATAAATAGTTTACAGTTACAACCTAATTTAGGGTTGATAGTATAAAAAAGGATTCAATTTTATTGAATCCTTTTTTCTTTATAGATATCAGAACCAAATACAGGTTACTTTTTATTTTAGATATTTTTCAAAATCAGCATCGAAAAGGCTAACAAACGCATTTTTAACTGTACCGTCTGAATTTAAAAGTAAAACGCGGTGAATTTTAGTGATAACCCATTCATCTTTCAGTTTTTGCATATCTGTTGCATGAAGTTCTGTGGTATCATTGAAATTATAGGAAGCAAGCGTTTGTTGCCAATCCTCTATTGAATCATCCATATTGATACCGATGAAATTCAAATCAGGATATTTAATTTTTAAATCGTGCGCTTTTTTATGAACGCCTTCCAAATGCGATTTCGAACTTAAAGTCCAAAAGAAAACTACAGTCTCACCTTTGCCTTTAGCAATCGAATTAAAGTCGATTTTTTCATTACGGTTATTGATAAACTTCTGTGGCGGAAGTTTACTTCCTGGAGTTAATAGTTGAGCGGCACTCGATATTTTTCTGATTTCGTTGTGCTTGCTTTTATCGGTGGAAAGCTGAAAATAACGGTCTAAGAACTTTTTATTGTTCGCCATGTTTTGATCTTCAAGAAGATACATGAAGGCAATGTTGTTCAAAACACCGTTTTTTATTTTCTGATTTTTGATCAGCGTATCCGTAATGTTCAGTTTTTTTATGTTGGAGGCCAATGCACTCTGTTCATAGTCTTTTTCAGTGGTACAGTTTTTATAGGCGATGTTGTTTAACATAGCCGTTATGTAACGAACGAAATCAACGTAAGTGGTTAAATCCTCATTGTTGTAATCAATCGTGTTTCTGAAAGCATAGTAGTTTTTAGGTAAAACTTTGCAGATATCTTCCCCATTTCTTCTTTTATGGGCAATAGGGTATATTTCTTTTTTCGCCAGATAATCTAAATCCAATGAAGCTTTTGCAAAAACATCAAATTTTTCGTTCCAGCCGATTTCGGTCTTTCTTCTGAGATAAAATGATTTTTTTGCTGCGTATGAAGAATCGATTGTCTTTGAGAATCGCTTATAGTCTTTATCAAAAACATCATAACTTCTGTCGACTTCATTCTTGAGGAACATTTCGATCAGGTAATTGTTCTTCTGGTCGCCACGGCCGCAAAATACCAATGAATTATCGAATTCTTTTGTGTTCAACCGAAGCATTATACTATCGTTTTTGTCAAAATAGACATACTGGTATTCCGGTTCATGTCTGAAAGTATACATTCCGGGAGCAAGTGAATCGATTTTTTTGAAAAAACGGTTCTTATCATCCAAAAGTAAAGAATCAATTACTTTATTATCCTTTAAAAGTAGTACGTAACGGCTATTCGGATTGATTATTTCACCTCCAAAATAGGCAGTGTAGTTGTCGTCTTTGAATTCTTTGTTACAGGAACAAAGTCCGCACAGCACGACAGACGAGATAGGTAATAGTAGATTTTTAAAATAGGCGAACATTTAATCAAAATTAATTCAAAACAAATATAGGTCTGTAGGGGATAACTTGCTGTTAATGTACAGTTAAAATGCCAAAATGAACATTCTTATAATAAGGGGCCAAAACTCCGCTATTTTTTCTACTTTTGCAACACTTTTAAAAAAAATCAAAAAATCAATGCTAACAGTTTCAAATTTATCAGTTCAATTTGGTAAGCGAATTTTGTTCGACGAAGTAAACGTTACCTTCACGCAAGGGAACTGCTACGGAATTATCGGGGCAAACGGTGCTGGAAAATCTACTTTTTTAAAAATATTGGCAGGTGATATCGATCCTACTTCAGGTCGTGTTATTCTTGAACCGGGCAAACGTATGTCGGTTTTAAACCAGAACCACAATATGTTTGACGAGCATACAGTTTTGGAAACCGTGTTAATGGGGAATAAAACATTATTTGCCATTAAAAAGGAAATGGACGAACTGTATGCTGATTACGATGATAAAAATGCAGACAAAATTGGTGAGCTTCAGATGCAGTTTGATGAAATGAACGGATGGAATGCCGAATCAGATGCTGGTGCTATGCTTTCCAACTTAGGAATCAGTGCAGAACTTCATTATACATTGATGAGTGATATGGAAGGGAAGATGAAAGTACGTGTGTTATTGGCACAGGCATTATTCGGAAACCCGGACGTATTGATTATGGATGAGCCTACCAACGACCTTGACTTTGAAACGATTGGCTGGTTGGAGAACTTTTTAGCAAATTATGACAATACGGTTTTGGTGGTTTCTCACGACCGTCACTTCCTGGATGCGGTTTGTACGCATGTTTCGGATATTGACTTCGGAAAAATCAACCATTACTCGGGTAACTATACTTTCTGGTACGAATCTTCTCAGTTAGCAGCAAAACAACGTGCACAGCAAAATAAGAAAGCTGAAGAGAAAAAAGCAGAATTAGAAGAATTTATCCGTCGTTTCTCGGCGAACGTTGCAAAATCAAAACAGGCAACTTCACGTAAAAAGATGATCGATAAATTAAATCTGGATGAAATCAAACCTTCAAGCCGTCGTTATCCTGCTATTATTTTCGATCAGGAAAGAGAAGCTGGAGATCAGATTTTGAATGTTCAGAATTTAAGTGCTTCCATCGAAGGTGAAGTATTGTTCAAAAACGTTGATTTAAATATGGCAAAAGGGGATAAAGTGGTTGTTTTCTCTAAAGATGCCCGTGCCACGACTGCTTTTTACGAAATTTTGAACAATAACATGAATGCAGATACAGGTACTTTTGATTGGGGAATTACAACCACACAATCGTATCTTCCAAACGATAACCACAGTTTCTTTGAAAACGATTTGACTTTAGTAGACTGGTTGCGCCAATGGGCAAAAACAGAACCGGAAAGAGATGAAGTTTATGTTCGCGGTTTCTTAGGAAAAATGATTTTCTCAGGAGAAGAGGCTTTAAAAACGGGGCGTGTTTTATCCGGAGGTGAAAAGGTTCGTTGTATGTTATCCCGAATGATGATGATGAGAGCGAACGTTTTAATGCTTGATGAGCCAACAAATCACTTGGATTTGGAATCGATTACTGCTTTCAATAACTCGTTGAAAAACTTCAAAGGTTCTGTATTGTTTACCACGCATGACCACGAGTTTGCGCAAACGGTTGCCAACAGAGTAGTCGAAATAACGCCAAATGGAGTAATTGACAGATATATGACTTTTGATGAATATCTTGAAGATGATAAAATTCAGGAAATGAGAAAGAAAATGTATTCTTAATAATAAAAAATCCCGCTTACGTGCGGGATTTTTTATTTATGCTTATTTGTGAGTTTCTTTTATTCAATTGGAATCTTGTTTGCATTTTTTTCAACCCAACTGTCAAATGATTGTAATTCCGGATTCAATTCTTTGGCAAATTTCATGTCGCGGACACTATTGAAAGGACCTTCAAAATCACGATAAAATTGGAACATGTTTCCTAAATCTTCTGCACCGGGAAATCCAAAATTTCTGTATTGATCTGGGGTTACTTCATTATATACAACTTCCTGACCTAACTTTTTTGATAGTTTTTCTGCCATTTCGGTACAAGTGATCTGATCTCCTGAAATACCAATTCTTTTGCCGATTAACTCTTTACCTTTTTTGAATATGCCATAAGCGCATTTTCCAATATCTTGGGAAGAGATACCAGCCATTTTCTTATCTCCTAGTGGGAATGTTATCGCCAGTTTTCCGTTAGCATCTTTTTTTGGGCCCATGCCGAAATAAATTAGATTTTCCCAATAAAAAGAGGTCAACAAAAAGGTTACCGGCAACCCTGCGTCTGTAAAAAAATGATCCGATTCGCCTTTGCCATCAAAATGAGGGACTTTATATTTTTCCTGCAATGTTGGCAAACTGTTGTCGCTTAGAGGGACAAACTTTCTTACATCTTCGAGGGTTGACCAAATGACATGTTGCAAACCTACTTCTTTGGCCGCTGTTGCCATATTCTTTGCTTCTTTCATTTCTTTGTCAACAGAGAAGTGTTCCCAGAAGAAGGTAACAAAATAGGCACCATATGCCCCTTCCAAGACACGTTTGATACTTTCAATATCATCAATATTAGCGGATACTACTTCGGCTCCCAATGTAGCGAGCGCTTTCGCTTTTTCCGAATTGACATCTCTTGTTACCGCGCGAACAGAAAATTCGCTATTTGGATCACTAAGTATGGCATGAGCCAAACCGCCACCCTGAGCACCAGTTGCTCCGAATACTACAATAATTTTTTTTTGCGACATAATTGTATTTTTTTTATGTTAGAATTGTATCAATGAACTCCAAACGGATTGATAAAATATAAGATATAATGGAATAAGTTTTGCAAAAGAAATGAGGATGATGACAGAACGAATTCTAAATCGATGTATTGAAAAATAATTCGTAAACCTTTTTTTATGAGGTGATTAGAATTAAAATTTCGATAGTAAATATAATAATAAAATTTCGAAAACAGAGATTTTAAAAAGTATTATTGTAGCGATAAACTTATGAGGGTATCACTACAATTGGTTTGTGACTTTTAAGTATATCATTCTAAAATATTCCGGATTTCTTTTTTCAGTTCAGGTAATACTTCTTGGTTAAACCATTCATTTTTAGCAAGCCAGATATTGTTTCTTGGTGAAGGATGCGGTAAAGGAAAATAATTTGGCAAATAAGATCTGAATCGTTTAACTGTTTCGGTCAGTGTTTTACCTTTTTTATCACCGAGATAGTAGTTTTGGGCATAGTGTCCTACCAATAAAATAAGTTTTGCTTCGGGCATTAACGCCAGTAATTTGTTGTGCCATAAAGGAGCACATTCCGGTCTTGGCGGCAAATCACCTGTTTTTCCGGTTCCGGGATAACAAAACCCCATTGGCATTAAAGCTACTTTGTCGGTGTCATAAAAAGTAGCTTTGTCGATACCTAGCCAGTTTCTCAGATTGTCACCGCTTTTATCATTCCATGGGATTCCAGTGTTATGAACGATTCTGCCGGGGGCCTGGCCAACAATGATGAGTTTGCTTTTAGAGCTTGCGGCTATAACCGGATTCGCACCAAGTTCAAGATACTGTTCACAGACTTTACAGTTCCGGATTTCTGTTAAAAGCTTATCCATCGCAGTTGCGTTAAATCTTTGATTTTTTAAAATTTGGGCGGGGGAGGTAAAGGCACGAATTCGGCTTCACCGGGAACTTGTGGAAAATCCTGATTTTCCCAGTCGGTTTTAGCTTTTTCAATACGGTCTTTACTCGATGATACGAAGTTCCAATAAATGAATCGTTCTTCGGGAAAAGGTTCACCACCGAAAATATAAACGGAAGAGTTTTCACCGATTTCGAATTCGCAAAGTTTAGAGTCTTTGGCAATCAAAATCTGTCTCGATTCAAAAACAACTTCATCGCTTTTGATGGTTCCTTCTAAAATGTACAAAGCGCTTTCTCCAAACAGTTCGTCACCAATTTTTACTTTCTGTGGTGTGGTGCTTTTTATCTCGATAAGATAAAGCGGACTGTATATAGGTACTGCTGATTTTCTCCCGAATGCCTCGCCGGCTATGAGTTTAAATGACAGACCGTCTTGTTCCCAATGCGGAATGTCTTTTTCTTCTATGTGTGTGAAATTAGGTTCCATTTCTTCCATTTCTTTCGGAAGGGCAACCCAGATTTGTAATCCGTGGAGCATTTTTTCAAAACCTCTAAGAAATTGCGGAGTTCTTTCTGAATGCACGATTCCTTTTCCGGCGGTCATCCAGTTTACAGCTCCTGGCTCAATTACCATTTCGGTTCCTAAACTGTCTCTGTGCGTTATTCGGCCTTTGAACAGAAAAGTCAGCGTGGAAAGTCCTATATGCGGATGCGGTGCTACATCAAAATTTTCAAATTCACTTAAATAGGTCGGTCCCATGTGATCAAAAAAGACAAAAGGACCAACCGCTCTTTTCTCATGGAAGGGAAGAAGTCGTCCTACCATAAAATTTCCAATATCGGCAGCGCGTTCTTCTATTATTAATTTTACGTTTGACATAAGCAGTTTTTTATAAAGTTAATGAATTATTCGTCAAATCCTTTAAAATGTTCATCCACGATACGTTTCCATTCCGGATGTCTTTTAATATAGGCAAAAACGAACGGACACAGCGGAACTAATTTATAATCATTGTCTTCAATATAGGTCAGGGTTTTTTCAATAACCGCGGTTCCAGCTCCTTTTCCTTCCAGTTCGGGTTCAGTTTCGGTGTGGATTAATTTAATGACATGTGGCTTTTCTTTGTAAACGATAAAAGCTTTATGGCCATCAACTGTAATTTCAAACTGATGCTTTTCTTCGTTTTTTACTAATGTGATTTCTAAATACTCTGGTTTCATGATTGATTTTTTAGGAGTACATTAATTGATTTTGAAAATTAAAAAAAAACAACAAGCGCATGGTGTTGAGATTGCTGTTTTTTTATTGTTTAGTCTGCCAGGTAACCAAATTTTCCAGTATTCACATCGTCAAACGCCTGAAGGATTTCTTCGTAAGTATTCATTACAAACGGACCGTGGGCGACAATTGGTTCGTTAATGGGTTCGCCGCTTAAAACTAAAACGATCGAATTTTCAAGTGCTTCAATGCTAAAATCTTCACCTTTGTTTTCAAACAATACGAAATGGTCAGTTGGAACTATTTCTGTATCATTAACTTTGATGCTTCCTTCAATAACCAATAACGCGGTGTTATAATCTGCCGGAAACGAAAATGAAGTTTTTCCACCCGCATTCAGTATTGCATTTTGCAGATGAACAGGCGTGAAGGTTGACGCGGCACCTTTCACATCTTTGTAATTTCCCGCAATAACTTCTATGAATCCTGCATTATCAGGAAGTAAATATTTACCGATTTTCTCGTTGGTAATTCCCTGATATTTTGGAACCGACATTTTATCTTTGGCTGGTAAATTTACCCATAGCTGCACCATTTGAAATTCGCCACCTTTTTTGCTGAATTCTTGTTCATGGTATTCTTTATGTAAAACGCCTGAAGCAGCTGTCATCCATTGTACATCGCCTTCACCAATTACTCCGCCGCCCCCGGCACTGTCATGATGAGCCACTTTTCCTTTATAGGCTATGGTAACAGTTTCAAAACCCCTGTGCGGATGTACACCAACGCCTCTTGGAATTTCAGAAGGTGGAAAGTTATATTTGGAATTGTAATCTAACATAATAAACGGACTCATACGCTCCATATCCAAATGATAACCACTTGGAATAAAGTTGTGTACCCTGAAGCCATCACCAACGAAATGGGGAGTTCTTGGAGCTGCTACTAATTCAATATTTTTTGTTGCCATTGTAATTTTTCATTTAATTTGACACACAAAGTTAGTTTACAATATTACCAAAGCACTTAATTTAGATTAAGAAATAAGATGAAAAAAGCTGTAGTTTCCCACAGCTTTTATAGTAACTATACTCAAACTCAAATATTTTAATGACATTGTAATCCTGTAATCGGGTCTGCCAATTCAAGCCCGTTTTCATCTTTAACCGACCATTCACCGGTAATTACATCTCCTCCGTTGTCTGAATTCCATCGGATACGGATAGTTATGGTTTCACATTCCGAAACACTTCCTTCCACTGTTATTACTCTGTTGGAACTTCCGCCCGGAGATCTTTGTGAAACAACTAAATTATCTAAATTTTCGATTTCGTTTCCTTCTTCGTCTAAGAATGCAATTACCGCATCTTCACCAGTAAAATTGGTCAAACCACCCTGAATCTTGATGTAATCCTGATCGGCATCAGCAGTAAACGTATATATGGCTTCTCTGGTATCATCACAGGATATTGCTTCGCCTGTAAATGAGGTTTCACAACCATCATCGCAAATTCCGATTAAATTATAAAGGACATTATCAAAGACAGCAGGTTGACCATTACCAGCAACTTTTAGATCAAAATCTATAGGATCACAAGCCTTCCATCCGGGTGGCAAAAGATATGAATAACTTTGCCAAACATTTGGAGCTACATGTCCGCCTGTCCAAACGGACTGTTCATTAATAAGGAGGTCGCTCCATCCATTGGTGCTTTTTACTTGTAAAACAAAATGAGTTTCAGTGTTGTAGTATTTGATTTCTACTGTTTTACTATTGGCATCGTTATATCTTCCACCCCAAGTCACTATTCTTGAATCCTGAGTTTCAAAATAAGGGCCTCCAGGTACGATACAATCCGTTTCACAATTTCCGGATGGTAATAAACCAGTTGTTGTTGTCGAATCACTAGCTCTGCCTGTAATATCTTCATGATCTTCGTGCTGACAAGCATTGAAGAAAACCGTTAATGTTAGCAGGCAAAAAAGAGCCAGCTTACTCTTTTGGTAAGTAAATCTCTTCATGGGTTAGTTTTTTTATTGTTAATGGATGTGATAAAAATATTTTAAATTTTTTGTGAAAATTGAATTTAGTAAAATGTTTTAGTTGAATTTACATGATTTACCGATAAAATGCATAAAAAGGTATAATTTAGTTTTTCTATTAAACTTTAAAATGAGTATTACTGTAAGAAAGCCGGTTCTGTAACCAAGATGGTTCAATACCAGTCTGGTATCTATTTTATTAAAATTGCAAAAGCAGGATACGTAAGAACATTACGATTCATTAAAGAATAATTCCAATCAAAAACATTTAAAAAAAAGACTGCTCAATAAGCGGTCTTTTTTATATAAACTGAGTACAGCAAAATTTTTTTTAAATAAAAAAATTGTACTTTTACGCTCCAAACTCAACACTTCATATATGAGTCAAAAAGTATTGCTTACTTCAAAAGAAGTCAATATCATCCTGCATCGTTTGGCTTGTCAGTTAATCGAAAAGCATCTCGATTTTTCAAACACTATTCTTATTGGAATTCAGCCTCGCGGTAAATTCGTTGCAGAAAGAATCAAAAAAATTTTGGAAGAGGAATATAATATCAAAAACATTCCACTTGGATTTTTGGATATCACGTTCTTCAGAGACGATTTTCGAAGAACCGAAAAACCAGTTGAAGCCAATAAAACCCAAATCGACTTTTTGGTAGAAGATAAAAAAGTGGTTTTCATAGACGATGTTTTATACACCGGAAGAAGTATCCGTGCCGCTTTAACAGCAATTCAATCGTTTGGAAGACCATCCGGAATTGAGCTTTTAACACTTATCGACAGACGTTTCAGTCGTGATTTACCAATTCAGCCGGATTATCGCGGTCGACAGGTAGATGCAATCAATAACGAAAGAGTATTGGTGAACTGGAAAGAACATGACGGAGTAGATCAGGTGCTTTTAGTGGCCAAAACAACAAACAACTAAGAATTACAACAACACAGATAACAATGAAAGAACTAAGCGTCAATCATTTATTAGGAATAAAATACATCAACAAAAACGATATCGATTTAATTTTCGAAACTGCCGATCAGTTCAAGGAAGTTATAAATCGTCCGATTAAAAAGGTACCTTCATTACAACATATCACCATTGCCAATATCTTTTTTGAAGACAGCACGCGTACCAAACTTTCGTTCGAATTGGCACAAAAACGTCTTTCGGCAGATGTAATGAGTTTCTCCGTGGCACAATCTTCGGTTAAAAAAGGGGAAACATTGATTGACACTGTAAACAACATTCTTTCAATGAAAGTGGATATGGTTGTAATGCGTCATAAAAATCCGGGAGCTGCTTACTTTTTATCACAGAATGTGAAGGCAAGTATTGTAAATGCCGGTGACGGAGCACATGAGCATCCAACCCAAGCGTTGCTGGACAGTTATTCTATTCGCGAAAAACTTGGTGAAGTAGGCGGGAAGAAGGTTGTAATTGTTGGTGATATTCTACATTCACGTGTAGCGCTTTCCAATATCTTCGCATTACAGATGCAAGGTGCAGAAGTGATGGTCTGCGGACCTAAAACGTTGATTCCGCGCTATATTGAATCGTTAGGTGTGAAATACGAACCAAATCTTCGTAAAGCATTGGAATGGTGTGATGTAGCTAATATGCTCCGCGTGCAAAATGAACGTTTGGATGTGAATTATTTCCCATCGACCCGTGAATATGCGCAACAATACGGAGTCGATAAAGCGTTGTTGGATTCTTTAAGCAAAGAAATCGTAATCATGCACCCGGGACCAATTAACAGGGGAGTGGAAATTACTTCTGATGTGGCGGATTCTTCACAGTCTGTAATTTTAAACCAGGTTGAAAATGGAGTAGCAATTCGTATGGCCGTGATTTATTTATTGGCACAGAAGATCAAGTAAGCGTTTACGTTAAAAGTCAAATACAAGATAGTTGTTGAGAAAAAAAATCTCAGTAACTTAGCAACTCAGCCACTTAAAAATGAAAGTAGATCATAAAGTACACACTACAATTCTAAAAGATACCGAAGGTAATGTTTCGGAGTTTCTTAAGAAAGTTACAGACCAATACGAATCCTTTAAGGACCGCAATCTTATTTTGGATGTTTCTCATGATAAGTCGGCAGATGTAAAGGCTATCAAAACCTTTGTGGAATTATCTAAAAAACACAAGAAGGCAAAAAAATCATTTGTGATTGTTGCCGAAAACATCGATTTTAATGACGTTCCGGCTTCTTTGTTGGTTGTTCCGACGCTTTTAGAAGCGCATGACATGATTGAAATGGAAGAAATCGAACGCGATTTAGGATTCTAAATTAGCAGGCGGTTACAGTTTACAGTATTCAGAAACTGAGACTTAGTACTGCGACTGAAAACTGAAAATAATGAAACTGACAATTCTAGGCTGTTACGCTGCCACACCACGTACAATTACCAATCCGACTTCGCAGGTTCTGGAAATAAAAAACCGCATGTTTTTAATTGATTGCGGAGAAGGAACCCAAGTACAGCTTCGAAAAAATAAAATTAAATTTTCGCGAATAGAACATATCTTCATTTCGCATCTTCACGGTGATCATTTTTATGGTTTGGTTGGACTGATTTCCACTTTCATGTTGTTGAACCGTCAAACGGATTTACATGTTTATGGACCTAAAGGAATTAAGGAAGTAATCCTTTTACAACTCAGATTATCAAATTCTTACACTGGATACAATCTTTATTTTCACGAGCTGGAAAGCAAAAAAAGTGAAGTTGTTTTTGAAGACGAGAGAGTAATCATTAAAACCATTCCGCTTAGGCACAGAGTATATACGAATGGTTTTTTATTTCAGGAAAAAAACCGCGAGCGTAAACTAAATATCGATGCTATTTTAAACCACGATATCGAAACTTGTTATTATCAGAAAATAAAATATGGCGGTGATATAACTTTGGAAGACGGAAGAGTAATTCCCAATGAAAAGCTGACTTTCGATCCAGAACCGTCACGAAGCTATGCTTTTTGTTCTGATACTGCTTATGATGAAAGTATTTTACCAATCATAGAAAATGCTACCGTTTTATATCACGAAAGTACATTTTTGGAATCCGAAGAACATCTGACCGAAAAAACCATGCATTGTACTGCTAAGCAAGCTGCTACAATTGCCAAAAAAGCTAATGTGGAGCAATTGGTTTTAGGGCATTATTCCACACGATACGATTCTATTGAACGATTCAAAAATGAAGCCGAAACCGTTTTTCCGAATGTTCTTCTTGCTGATGACGGAAGAGAATTTGAATTCTAGACAACTTAGAATGTTGGAAAATTAGACTTCTTAGAATTTTTAATTAAGAAATTTCGAAAAAAACTGTTAAGTTTATATTCAAGAGAATCATCAATATATAACCAAAGTTTCTAAGAAATCTAGAAATGAAAGTAATCTAAGTTTTCAAGAAATCTAAATGTCTAACTGATCTAATAATCTAAGGAGTCTAAAATAATGTCTGATTTAAGAAATTACCGAAAATCATATGAAAAGAGCGAACTTCTGGAAACTAATATACCGGAAGATCCAATCAATTTATTTCATAGATGGTTTTATGAAGCCGAAGATTTAGGTGGAATAGAAGAGGTCAATGCAATGACTGTTACTACAATTGGTCTTGACGGATTCCCGAAAGCCAGAGTGGTCTTGCTTAAAAAGTTTAATGAAGAAGGTTTTATTTTCTACACGAATTATAATTCCGAAAAAGGAAAAGCACTGGAACATAACCCAAATGTTTGTTTATCTTTTTTTTGGCATTCCATGGAAAGACAGGTTATTATTAAGGGAGTTGCAGAAAAAACATCTGAAACCGTTTCCGATAATTATTTTGACAGTCGCCCGGACGGAAGCAAGTTAGGTGCTATAGTTTCTCCCCAAAGCGAAGTTATCCCTTCAAGGGAATTTTTAGAGCAAAACCTCAAAGCTTTGGAAAAAGAATATGAAAACAAAGAAATACCCCGTCCGAAACATTGGGGCGGTTACTTGGTTAGACCTGTTTCGGTAGAATTTTGGCAAGGAAGACCAAATCGACTTCATGATCGCATACTTTATCAACTTTTAGAGGATTTTAATTGGAAAATTGAAAGACTTTCGCCTTAAATATTCGTATATTAAAATTTAAATGTTAAAAATTTGTGTATTTTATCGATTTATTTTGTAGATAATCGATTAATGCGTAACTTAGCTCTGGAAATCAGTTAGTTATAAAAGCTAATTATTTTAAAAACCGAGCAAGACATTTAAATTATGATTTTATGAAGAGGATGTATTTTTTTCGTTTAATGTCCCTTATGGCTCTTTTTGTATTCTTGGGCTCTTGTTCAGCCGAGAGTGCAGATGAAACACCTCAAAATTCAGCTTCAGAAAATTACGTTACAAATAATGACTATACCTACAGTCAGATTGAATTGGATGTTGCTGACTTAATTAATGAATATCGGGTAAGTAAAGGATTGAATTCGCTGGAATTAATAAATCACATTTCTAATGTTTCAGAAGAACACGATGAATATATGATTTCAATCAATACATTAACACACGACCTTTTTGCCGAAAGAAAGGAAAATTTGAAAGTTACTTTAGGAGCCGTGGCTGTTGGAGAAAATTTAGCCTACAATTATCCTACAGCAAAGACTGTGGTAGATGCATGGATTAACAGCCCGGCTCATAAAGCTAACATGGAAAGTAATTATTCTCATTTTGGAATTTCGGTAAGAGAAGATGCAAAAGGAAATAGATATTTCACCGCAATGTTTATAAGAAAATAATCTTAATTACAATATGTGTTTAGTTTCTGGGTTTTAATAATCCTAAAATGAAAAAGCATTCACACAGGTGAATGCTTTTTTAATTAAACGAATTGTAAAAAAGAATGAAATTAATCTAAACTGATGACGATAAATTCACTTCGTCTGTTTTTCTGATGATCTTCTTCAGAGCATTTTACACCGTCAGAACAACCATTTATTAATTTTGTTTCTCCGTATCCTTTTGCAGTTAACCTGCTTCGATCGATACCATTTTTAACCATATATTCTAAAGTTGATTTTGCTCTTCTGTCTGAAAGCTTTTCATTGTATTTATGCGTTTGGCGACTGTCGGTATGTGAACGAATATCTACTTTCATGTTTGGATATTTTTCCATTACAGCTATAACTTTTTGTAAATCGGCAGCGGCATCTTCGCGGATATCCGATTTGTCCAAATCAAAATAAATAATACTCACATCCAGGATTTTTCCAAGGTCAACTCCGGGAACAATCGGAACCATTTTTTTCTCAAGCGAAATATCTGCTTTCGTTTCTCCGGAAGCCAATGGAATTGTAACGGGAATTTCTTTAGTTTCATAATCCTGATGTTCCCCTCTTAAATAGTATTTTTTATCACAATCGATATTTTCATTAAAGATAAAATCTCCATTTTCGTTTGCGTCTACTGTTTTGATCAGCGTCATATCAGCATCAAAAAGAGACACTTTTGCGGCCGGTATGCGAGCCATTGAAAGCATATCGGAAACGGATCCTTTTAATAGCTGCTCGCAAACGTTTTCCTTGAATTTATAAATATCATCGGAACCTACACCGCCTTCTCTGTTAGAAGTAAAGTAACCAACATGGGTTTTAGTATTTACTATATAACTGAAATCGTCTTTTGAACTGTTTACAGGTGCACCAACATTTTTAATCGAAGTGAATGAGCCGTCTTTATTCATTTTGGCTTCAAATACATCAAGACCACCGATTCCTAAATGATCATCGGATGAAAAATACAATACGTTTTTATCTGTAATGAAAGGGAATGTTTCACGTAAAGGTGAATTAATGGCTTTTCCTAAATTTTCAGGAGCTCCAAAAGAACCGTCTTCATTGATGGCTACCTTGAAAATGTCTGAACTACCTATACTTCCCGGCATATCAGATGAAAAGTACAATGTTTTTTCATCCGGACTCAAAGCTGGGTGGGCCACACTGTAATTATCGTTGTTAAACGGAAGTTCCTTTACATCCTGCCATTTTCCGTCTTTTAAAGTGGCTTTAAAGATTTTAAGCTTCATTACTTTATCGGTGCTTTTACCTTTTTTACCATCAAAATAATTGTTTCTGGTAAAATAAACGGTATTGCCGTCTTTTGAAAAGACTGGAGTTGCTTCGTGGAATTTTGAGTCCAAATCTTTTGAAAATTCCTGAGGGTCGCTTAATTTTCCGTCTTCGGCTGCTTTTGCAGTGAAAAGTCGAGTGAAGTATTGTCCTGTCCAACTGTGTTTTTTCTGAAATACATCCTTGTTTTTTCGGGCTGAAGTAAAAATAATGTCGGTTCCTTTAAAAACTGAGCCATAATCAGAATATTCACTATTGATATCGCCAGCATTTTCAACTTTATACCTGTCAGAATCTTTTCGTAATTGAGCAAGATAATCTTTATTGTTCACCAATTCTTCACCTGAAGGATTATTGGTTTTCTGATAAAACATTTTCAGATATTCATCTGCTTTATCATAATTCCCGACAGATTTCAGTGACTGTGCATATCTGAAATAATATTCAGGAGCAACATTAGCTGCTTCAGGCATTGCAAACAACTGCGAATACCATTTTTCGGCCTTATCATACTCCCCGTTAAAGTAATAGGCATTTCCGAGTTTTTCAAATAAGTTTACGGATTTATGCCCCTTTTCGGCGACTTTTTCATATACTTCAATTGCATCGACATAGGCGTAATTGTTGTATCTTTTGTCGGCTTTTGCTTCTTTCCCGAATTGAGAATATGTAGTATTACCAATACTGAAAATGACAATTATAAGTAGTGTTTTAATTTTCATAACTATTCAATTTAGAAGAAACGAGGAGTTAACATTTTAGAATTATTGAACAATTCCCATCTCAGGAAGATCTCATGAGACCCGTCGTTATAATTCTTTAAATCAGTAGTTTCCATATCATACGCATATCCTGCAAAGAGAGAGTTTGATATTTGAAATCCGGCCATTGCACTCCAGGCAGCATCCCATCGGTAGGCAGCTCCCAGAGTTAGTTTGTCATAAATCAAGAAGTTTAAAGAAGCGTCACCTTGAAACGGAGCTCCTTCTGCAGCTTTCGCAAGAATAGAAGGTTTTATTTTTAAATTGCTTCCAACATCAAAAACATAACCTGTTATGAAGTAGTAGTGTCTTTTTTCCTTTGTAATTGAAACGGAATTATCTTTGTAATGATTGGTTTCTAACCAATAAGGAATAGATAAACCAGCGTAGAATTTATCAGAATACAAATAAAACCCAACTCCGACATTCCCGGTAAAGTCGTTATCAAGATTTTGAAAACGAGGATCATCCGGATTCTCTATTCTCAGTTTATTAACATCAATATTGAAAAGATTTGCAGTTCCTTTTACACCGAATGCCAGTTTGTAATTATCAGAGATTTGCAGGTAGTAAGACAGGTCTGCCGATATTGCGCTTTCACTGGCTGGTCCGATTTTATCATTAACAAAGGACAAACCGACTCCAAAACTCGAATCGCTAATCGGTGAGTTTACTGAAAATGTCATTGTTTCTGGCGCACCGTCTAAACCTACCCACTGAGTTCTGTATAGTCCAAAGATACTCAGAACTTCTCGCGAACCGGCATATGCAGGATTTATGGAAATAGTATTATACATATATTGTGTATACTGTGAGTCTTGTTGAGCATAACCCATCATACCTATTAATCCCAAAACGAGTGTTATTAATTTTGTCTTCATGTTCACTAATTTAAATTAATTTGGTAAATAACTAATAGAAGTATGAGAATTATCTGCTTAAATATAAATAGCCAGATTTGTCATGCCAATTACCCTGCTCGTTGTCTTTGTATTTCAGGATGTAGAAATAGGTTCCACCAGGTAATAATTCACTTTTGTTAAGGGTAGCTCTTCCTTCTGATTTTCCGTCAAAAACAACTGTTGTATTGTTATATCCGCTTTTTTCGAACACCAGAATTCCCCATCTGTTGTATATCTGAACTTTGTTTTCCGCGTAGCACTCTAATCCCTGGATCACAAGGATATCGTTATCGCCATCATTATTCGGAGAGAATCCGTTGTACACGTTAATATCACACTCCGCCAAAACTCCGCAATTATCAACCACATGAACATAGAATTCTAATTTTCTTGGACATGTTGTTTGTTCAGTTGTAAGGATGTATTGGAGTGTATAATAACCAACTTCTAACTGAGTCACGTCAAGTGTATTATTCTCATGATTAATAAGGGCATCTAAAATGTTTACTCCCACCCAATGGCCTCCAGGCTCTGTTCCACCCGGAAGAAGCGACATCAAATTGAAAGCGGAATTAGCAGGAATATTGTTACAAATATCCGGATTGTCAGCATTAAACGTGTCGCCAACAGTTACATGAACAGTTTGTGAAACCACAGTTTGATTGCCACAACTGTCTGTTGCGGTCCATGTTCTGATGATGTCATAACTGCCTTCTATTTCAGAGTTCGGATCCACATGTTCTTCATAAGTAACTGTTACATCACCTCCGCAATTATCAGCGAATTCAGGTTGAAGGGGAGTTGGAATATTGGAACATGTTGCTTCTATCACTTCACTAATATTTTTAACTAATACCGGCGGAGTTTCATCAGAAACAGTTATTATCTGTGACATTGAGTTTGTATTATTGCAAGCATCCGTAAATGTCCATGTTCTGGTAACTACAAATGAATTAGGACAGCTTCCCGGAACAATTACATCTACACTTTCCGCTGTTATATTTCCGGTACAATTGTCTACCGCTGTCAGAGAATGAGGTGCCGGAACTTCAGATGCACAAGATACTGTAATGTCAGCTTGCAATTCAGGCAATACAGGAGCAGTTACATCCTGAACATTTATGGTTTGTGATGCTGTAGATGGATTTCCGCAGGCATCTTTAGCTGTCCAAGTTCTGGTTATAGAATAAGATCCTGCACATTGTCCCGGAGTAGTCACATCTGCAAAAGTAAATGTTATAGGTAAACTACAATTATCTGTGGCTACAGGTTGAGCGAATTCAGGCTGAGTTGGACAATTTATAGTTGAAACTTCAGGAAGGGCCTCAAATACAGGTGGTGTAGTATCCTGAACGTTTATCGTTTGCGAAGCGGTTGATTTATTTCCGCAGGCATCTTCAGCTGTCCATGTTCTGGTAATGGAGTAGGAGCCTGGACATTGTCCCGGTGCAGTCACGTCAGCATGTGTTAAAGCTATAGGAAGGCTACAGTTGTCTGTAGCTACAGCCTGAGCAAATACAGGTGTTGCAGTACAATCAATAGATGAAACTTCAGGAAGGGCCTCAAATACAGGTGGTGTAGTATCCTGAACGTTTATCGTTTGCGTAGCGGTAGAAGGATTTCCACAGGCATCTTTAGCTGTCCATGTTCTGGTAACAGAATAGGAACCTGGACATTGTCCTGGTGTAGTCACATCAACGTGTGTTAAAGCTATCGGAAGGCTACAGTCGTCCGTAGCTTGAGCTTGTGAAAATTGAACTTGTTGTTTACAGTCAATGGTTGTTTCCCCAGGTAAAGCGCTAAATACCGGTGGTGTAGTATCCTGAACGTTTATTGTTTGTGAAGCGTTGGCTGGATTTCCGCATGCATCTGTAGCAGTCCATGTTCTGGTTATAGAATAAGAACCAGGACATTGACCCGGAGTGATAACATCTCTATGCGTTAGTGTTACAGGTAAATTACAATTGTCTGCCGCTACGGCCTGCGCAAATTGAGGCTGTGCTTTACAATCGATAGTTGTTGCTGCTGGAAGCGGTTGAATTATAGGAGGTGTTGTATCACGAACCGTGATTGTTTGTGATACAGAATCTGAATTTCCGCATGGATCTGCAAATGTCCATCTGCGTGTAATGATGTACGAGCTAGGGCAATTTCCAGGTGTAGTTGTATCAACACCCATAACTGTAATTTCTCCTGCACAGGTATCTGTTGCAGTTAAAGAAACCATTGGAGGAACTTCACCGGCACAAGAAACTGTAATAGCAGGCGGTGCTGAAGGTAAAGATGGATCAGATGTATCTGATACATTGATAATTTGATTTACAGACGAAGTGTTTCCACAAGCATCGGTGAAGGTCCACGTTCTGGTTACGGTAAAACTACTGGAACAACTTCCCGCTGTTATGGAGTCTTTTCCTGCTACTGTAATTGGTCCGCCACAAGCATCATTGGCGGTTAATGAAATCATTTGCGGGATTTGACCACTACAAGAAACCGTTATGCCAGGAGGGGCTTGTGGTACTTGAGGAGGCGTTGAATCCTGAACAATTATAGTTTGTGATTTAGTAGATGTGTTTTGACAGGCATCCGTAGCGGTCCATGTTCTTGTTACAGAATATCTTCCGGCACAGTTTCCAGGTGTAATGACATCATTATGGGTTAAAGTAAATGCTGAACCACAATTGTCGGTGGCTGTAGCCTCTGCGAATTGAGGGACAGCCGGACAGTTAATGGTTGATGTTGCCGGTAAAGCCGCAATTAGCGGAGCAGTTACATCACGAACATTAATGGTTTGAGTTTTTGTGGATGTATTTCCACAAGCGTCTGTTGCTGTCCATGTTCTGGTTACCGAATAAGAGCCGGCACATTGTCCCGGAGTAGTTACATCATTGTGAGAAAGGCTAAAGCCAGGACCACAATTGTCGGTAACAATCGCTTGTGCAAATTGAGGAACCGCAGGACAATTTATAGTCGAAGGTGCTGGTAAAGCTGCAAATGCAGGCGGAGTTGTATCATCAATAGTGATAATCTGCTGGTCGGAACCAGGATTTCCACAAGCGTCAGTTAATCGGAACGTTCTGGTAACTATAGTAGGACAAGTGCCAGAAGCAACGTCCTGATAAGTAATTGTACTTATTGATGATGCATCAGTATAGCTTCCTCCAGCCGTAGTGAATTGAGCAAGGTTTATAGTAACAGGAGTGACCGAAAAAGCTAATTGCCCTGGTGATGTTAAAGAACTTGGCCCACATCCTTCTATAGATAAATCATTTGGAGCTGTTATCACTGGATTTGATGTGTCACCATTTCCAATTATAAATGATTGACTTTTTGTACATCCAAAAGCATCAGTTACGGTAAGAGTGTATGTTCCGGGAGCTAACCCTGAAATATCTTGTGTGGTTTGCCCATTGTTCCATGAATAGGTATAAGGAGGAGTGCCTCCTGAAACTGTAGCATTAATAGCACCATTATTCTGATTTGCACAACTCGCAGAAGTCACTTGACCTGTAATGGTTATCGGAGCAGGAGGAGTAATGACTTGCGTATAGGTGCTGACAAGAGGGATTGGAAGATTTGAATCCGTTACCGTTAAGGTGACAGTGTAAGGACCTCCGGGATAAGGGAAATTATGAGTTGGATTCTGTTGTGTTGATATTGGAGAACCATCCCCAAAATTCCATGAATAAGTATAAGGAGCTATACCTCCTGAAGTCAAGTTTTGAAATACTACAGTCGATTGGTTTCCGTTCCAACAACCGGTATACGAGTATTCAACTGCTAGTGGTGCAGCAACAATCATACAGTCGCCAAATTCACATTGTGATTTGCTGTATGTGTTACAATCGTACGAACTGAGTTCTGGATCATTAACACCTCCACTTGTTTGCCATACTACCAGAATTCGGCATAATCTCAACTCCTGTCCACAGGTCCAGGTAAAGGGGCCGTAGATTTGACGTTGACCGCCGCCAGGGGCTACAGAACCAAGATATTTGTTAATAGGAATGACATTTCCGTCAATTGATAAGTCGGCAAAAATTCGGGTTTGTGTAATGTTGCTGTTTGAATTAGAGGTATAATTCAACATAACATACATTTGCTGACTGGTTCCCGGGGTACACGTTGTGTTGGACAATGGTACTCCGTTTTGATTGGTCAAGCTGATAAAAACCTGATCTAGTGTATAATTATTAGAAGAACAATTAAAGTAACCTTCATAATAATTCGGGGCCGAACCACATAAACGTAAGTCTGGTTTTTGAGGCGTAAACTGAGGAAAAACGTTATTAATTCCCATCAGGAAGAATAACACGAATAAGGTAATTTTTGGTTTCATGGACATTACTTTATAGATTAAAATCCAATAAATCGTTAACATAAAAACATACTAATTTTAGAGGCAGAGATTTTATTTGCATTACAAAAAAGTATACAAACAGCATTCTGCTCCAAAATTTACACAGCAATGAAAATTTGTTGGAAAAGTAATGACGCAAGTACGTACCTATTCTTTTATAGAACAGTATACAAGTCGAGTGAAGGGTATCACTATTCTTGTTGTGGTATTATGATTTAAAATGATCTGATGATTCAAATAAGGTATTTCGATAACTTGCTGATGCTAAGTTACTTAAAATAAGTGCTAAAATGATAAAAGTTGTGGGTATTTCCGACGAAAGTAACCGTTTTATCTGTGAATTAACATTTATTTTATAAACAAAAACTTGTTTTTTTTTTGGTTATTTTTTACAAATTTCAATATAGTGATATCAATATTTTCGGACTTAATCATTTTAGAGAAATATCTCCAAAACTTGTTTTTTTTTTGGTTATTTTTTACAAATTTCAATATAGTGATATCAATATTTTCGGACTTAATCATTTTAGAGAAATATCTCCAAAAATGAAAAAGCATTCACACAGGTGAATGCTTTTTTAATTAAACGAATTGTAAAAAAGAATGAAATTAATCTAAACTGATGACGATAAATTCACTTCGTCTGTTTTTCTGATGATCTTCTTCAGAGCATTTTACACCGTCAGAACAACCATTTATTAATTTTGTTTCTCCGTATCCTTTTGCAGTTAATCTGCTTCGATCGATACCATTTTTAACCATATATTCTAAAGTTGATTTTGCTCTTCTGTCTGAAAGGCGTTCATTGTATTTATGCGTTTGGCGACTGTCGGTATGTGAACGAATATCTACTTTCATGTTTGGATATTTTTCCATTACAGCTATAACTTTTTGTAAATCGGCAGCGGCATCTTCGCGGATATCCGATTTGTCCAAATCAAAATAAATAATACTCACATCCAGGATTTTTCCAAGGTCAACTCCGGGAACAATCGGAACCATTTTTTTCTCAAGCGAAATATCTGCTTTCGTTTCTCCGGAAGCCAATGGAATTGTAACGGGAATTTCTTTAGTTTCATAATCCTGATGTTCCCCTCTTAAATAGTATTTTTTATCACAATCGATATTTTCATTAAAGATAAAATCTCCATTTTCGTTTGCGTCTACTGTTTTGATCAGCGTCATATCAGCATCAAAAAGAGACACTTTTGCGGCCGGTATGCGAGCCATTGAAAGCATATCGGAAACGGATCCTTTTAATAGCTGCTCGCAAACGTTTTCCTTGAATTTATAAATATCATCGGAACCTACACCGCCTTCTCTGTTAGAAGTAAAGTAACCAACATGGGTTTTAGTATTTACTATATAACTGAAATCGTCTTTTGAACTATTTACAGGTGCACCAACATTTTTAATCGAAGTGAATGAGCCGTCTTTATTCATTTTGGCTTCAAATACATCAAGACCACCGATTCCTAAATGATCATCGGAAGAAAAATACAATACGTTTTTATCTGTAATGAAAGGGAATGTTTCACGTAAAGGTGAATTAATGGCTTTTCCTAAATTTTCAGGAGCTCCAAAAGAACCGTCTTCATTGATGGCCACCTTGAAAATGTCTGAACCACCTATACTTCCCGGCATATCAGATGAAAAGTACAATGTTTTTTCATCCGGACTCAAAGCAGGGTGGGCCACACTGTAATTATTGTTGTTAAACGGAAGTTCCTTTACATCCTGCCATTTTCCGTCTTTTAAAGTGGCTTTATAAATTTTTAGCTTCATTACTTTATCACTGCTTTTCCCTTTTTTACCATCAGTATAATTGTTTCTGGTAAAATAAACGGTATTGCCGTCTTTTGAAAACACTGGAGTTGCTTCGTGGAATTTTGAGTCCAAATCTTTTGAAAATTCCTGAGGGTCGCTTAACTTTCCGTCTTCGGCTGCTTTTGCAGTGAAAAGTCGAGTGAAGTATTGTCCTGTCCAACTGTGTTTTTTCTGAAATACATCCTTGTTTTTTCGTGCTGAAGTAAAAATAATGTCGGTTCCTTTAAAAACTGATCCATAATCAGAATATTCACTATTGATATCGCCAGCATTTTCAACTTTATACCTGTCAGAATCTTTTCGTAATTGAGCAAGATAATCTTTGTTGTTCACCAATTCTTCACCTGAAGGATTATTGGTTTTCTGATAAAACATTTTAAGATATTCATCTGCTTTATCATAATTTCCGACAGATTTCAGTGACTGTGCATATCTGAAATAATATTCAGGAGCAACATTAGCTGCTTCAGGCATTGCAAACAACTGCGAATACCATTTTTCGGCCTTATCATACTCCCCGTTAAAGTAATAGGCATTTCCGAGTTTTTCAAATAAGTTTACGGATTTATGCCCCTTTTCGGCGACTTTTTCATATACTTCAATTGCATCGACATAGGCGTAATTGTTGTATCTTTTGTCGGCTTTTGCTTCTTTCCCGAATTGAGAATATATAGTATTACCAATACTGAAAATGGCAATTATAAGTAGTGTTTTAATTTTCATAACTATTCAATTTAGAAGAAACGAGGAGTTAACATTTTAGAATTATTGAACAATTCCCATCTCAGGAAGATCTCATGAGACCCGTCGTTATAATTCTTTAAATCAGTAGTTTCCATATCATACGCATATCCTGCAAAGAGAGAGTTTGATATTTGAAATCCGGCCATTGCACTCCAGGCAGCATCCCATCGATAGGCTGCTCCCAGAGTTAGTTTGTCATAAATCAAGAAGTTTAAAGAAGCGTCACCTTGAAACGGAGCTCCTTCCGCAGCTTTCGCAAGAATAGAAGGTTTTATTTTTAAATTGCTTCCAACATCAAAAACATAACCTGTTATGAAGTAGTAGTGTCTTTTTTCCTTTGTAATTGAAACGGAATTATCTTTGTAATGATTGGTTTCTAACCAATAAGGAATAGATAAACCGGCGTAGAACTTATCAGAATACAAATAAAACCCAACTCCGACATTCCCGGTAAAGTCGTTATCAAGATTTTGAAAACGAGTATCATCCGGATTCTCTATTCTCAGTTTATTAACATCAATATTGAAAAGATTTGCAGTTCCTTTTACACCGAATGCCAGTTTGTAATTATCAGAGATTTGCAGGTAGTAAGACAGGTCTGCCGATATTGCACTTTCACTGGCTGGTCCGATTTTATCATTAACAAAGGACAAACCGACTCCAAAACTCGAATCGCTAATCGGTGAGTTTACTGAAAATGTCATTGTTTCTGGCGCACCGTCTAAACCTACCCACTGAGTTCTGTATAGTCCAAAGATACTCAGAACTTCTCGCGAACCGGCATATGCAGGATTTATGGAAATAGTATTATACATATATTGTGTATACTGTGAGTCTTGTTGAGCATAACCCATCATACCTATTAATCCCAAAACGAGTGTTATTAATTTTGTCTTCATGTTCACTAATTTAAATTAATTTGGTAAATAATTAATAGAAGTATGAGAATTATCTGCTTAAATATAAATAGCCAGATTTGTCATGCCAATTACCCTGTTCGTTGTCTTTGTATTTCAGGATGTAGAAATAGGTTCCACCAGGTAATAATTCACCTTTGTTAAGGGTAGCTCTTCCTTCTGATTTTCCGTCAAAAACAACTGTTGTATTGTTATATCCGCTTTTTTCGAACACCAGAATTCCCCATCGGTTGTATATCTGAACTTTGTTTTCCGCGTAGCACTCTAATCCCTGGATCACAAGGATATCGTTATCGCCATCATTATTCGGAGAGAATCCGTTGTACACGTTAATATCACACTCCGCCAAAACTCCGCAATTATCAACCACATGAACATAGAATTCTAATTTTCTTGGACATGTTGTTTGTTCAGTTGTAAGGATGTATTGGAGTGTATAATAACCAACTTCTAACTGAGTCACGTCAAGTGTGTTATTCTCATGATTAATAAGGGCATCTAAAATGTTTACTCCCACCCATTGGCCTCCAGGCTCTGTTCCACCCGGAAGAAGCGACATCAGATTGAAAGCGGCATTAGCAGGAATATTGTTACAAATATCCGGATTATCAGCATTAAACGTGTCGCCAACAGTTACATGTACAGTTTGTGAAACCACTGTTGAATTATCACAACTGTCTGTTGCGGTCCATGTTCTGATGATGTCATAACTGCCTTCTATCTCAGAGTTCGGATCCACATGTTCTTCATAAGTAACTGTTACATCACCTCCGCAATTATCAGCGAATTCAGGTTGAAGGGGAGTTGGAATATTGGAACATGTTGCTTCTATCTCTTCACCAATATTTTTAACTAATACCGGTGGAGTTTCATCAAAAACGGTTATTATCTGTGACATTGAGTTTGTATTATTACAAGCATCTGTAAATGTCCATGTTCTGGTAACTACAAATGAATTAGGACAATCTCCCTGAACTGTTGTATCTACACTTTCCGCTGTTATATTTCCGGTACAATTGTCTACTGCTGTCAGAGAAAGTGGTGACGGAACTTCAGAGGCACAAGATACAGTTAAATCAGCCGGTACCTCCGGCAGGGCAGGAGGGATGATATCTGAAACGGTGATAGTTTGACTTACAGATGAAGTGTTATCACATGCATCTCTAAAAGTCCATGTTCTTACAATTGTGTATGAATTGCTACATACTCCAGGTGTAACCGCATCAATGCCTTCTACTGTAATATCTCCTCTGCAATTATCTGTAGCTGATAAAGTTATCATAGGAGGAACCTCACTTGTACAGGCAACCGTGATGTTTTCAGGGGCAACACGTGATACAGGTGCATCTATATCCTGAACATTTATTGTTTGAGATGCAGTTGATGTATTTCCGCAAGCATCTTTAGCCGTCCAGGTTCTTGTTACAGAATACGAACCATCACATGCTCCCGGAGCAGTTACGTCAACAAAAGTAAATGTTATAGGTAAACTACAATTATCAGTTGCTACAGCTTGTACGAATTCAGGCTGTGCAGGACAATTGATTGTAGCTACTCCAGGTAGCGTTTCAATAACAGGAGGTGTGATATCCTGAATATTAATTGTTTGTGATGATGTAGCTGAATTTCCACAAGCATCGGCAGCTGTCCACGTTCTTGTTACAGAGTAGGAACCAGCACACTGACCAGGTGTAGTCACATCAACGAATGTGAATGCTATCGGAAGACTGCAATCGTCTGTTGCTTGGGGTTGTGCAAATTGTGGTTGTTGTGTGCAATCAATAGTTGATACCTCAGGTAGAGCGTTAAATACGGGAGGTGTTGTGTCCTCTACAACTATAGTCTGAGATAAACTTGATGTATTTTGACAAGCATCTGTAGCGGTCCATGTTCTGGTTACAGAATAAGAACCTGTGCATGCTCCAGGAGTAGTTATGTCTACAAACGTAAATGTAACGGGCAGAATACAATTGTCTGTAGCTGTAGCCTGAGCAAACTGAGGTTGAACTTTACAATCGATAGTCGCAGTTGCAGGAAGTGGATCAATTACAGGAGGAGTTGTATCACGAACGGTGATAGTTTGCGATACAGATGCTGAATTTCCGCAAGGATCCGCAAATATCCATCTACGAGTAATGACGTATGAGCTTGGACAATTCCCAGGTGCAGCAGTATCAACACCCAGTACAGTAATTTGTCCAGCACAAGTATCTGATGCGGTTAAAGAAACCATAGGAGGAACTTCGCCTGCGCAGGAAATGGTAATGTCTGCCGGAGGAGTTGGTAAAACAGGATTAGATGTGTCTCTTACATTGATAGTCTGATTTACTGATGAAGTATTTCCACAAGCATCAACAAAAGTCCATGTTCTGGTTACTGTAAAACTGCTTGAGCAGCTTCCAGCTGTAACAGCGTCTGTTCCAGTCACAGTTATTGGCCCACCGCAGGTATCTGTTGCGGTTAACGAAATCATGGGCGGAATGTCACCGCTACAAGAAACAGTCACGTTTGCAGGAGCCTGTGGTATAACAGGCGATGTTATGTCTTGTACATTAATGGTTTGAGATCTTGTTGATGAGTTTCCACAAGCATCGGTAGCTGTCCAAGTTCTGGTTACTGAATATTTTCCGGCACATGATCCCGGTGTAGTCACATCATTGAAGGTCAGTGTAAATACAGAGCCACAAGCATCAGTAGCTGTTGCCTGTGCGAATTGAGGAACAGCAGGACAGTTAATGGTTGATGTTGCCGGTAAAGCAGCAATAACAGGAGCAGTTACATCCTGAACATTAATTGTTTGTGATTTTGTGGATGAATTTCCGCAAGTATCTGTAGCGGTCCATGTTCTGGTTACTGAGTAAGAGCCGGCACATTGTCCTGGTGTAGTCACATCATTAAATGTTAATGTAAAAGTTGAGCCACAGGCATCAGTAGCTGTTGCCTGCGAGAATTGAGGAACAGCAGGACAGTTAATGGTCGATGTTGCCGGTAAAGCTGCAATTACAGGAGCGGTTACATCCTGAACATTTATGGTTTGTGATTTTGTAGATGAATTTCCGCAGGCATCACGAGCCGTCCATGTTCTGGTTACGGAATATGAGCCAGCACATTGTCCGGGAGTTGTTACATCCTTAAATGTCAATGTGAAAACTGAACCACAATTATCGGTCGCGGTAGCTTGAGCAAATTGAGGAACAGCAGGACAGTTAATAGTTGATGCTGCCGGTAAATCTGCAATTACAGGAGCAGTAACATCCTGAACATTTATGGTTTGTGTTTTTGTAGATGAATTTCCGCAGACATCACGAGCCGTCCATGTTCTGGTAACGGAATAAGAACCGGCACATTGTCCCGGTGTCGTCACATCGTTGAATGTCAGTGTGAAAGCAGAACCACAATTATCTGTAGCTGTAGCTTGTGCAAATTGAGGAACTGCAGGACAGTCTATGGTTGACGTGGCTGGAAGCGGTGAAATTACTGGAGGAGTAGTGTCTCGAACAGTAATGGTTTGCGATACAGATGCTGAATTTCCGCAAGGATCCGCAACTGTCCATCTACGAGTAATAACGTAGGAATTCGGACAGCTTCCAGGTGCAATAGTGTCAACTCCCAATACTGTAATTTCTCCGGCACAGGTATCTGTTGCGGTTAAAGAAATCATAGGGGGAACTTCGCCTGCACAAGAAACGGTAATATTAGCAGGAGGGGTTTCTAAAACCGGATTAGATCTATCTGATACATTGATGATCTGACTTACAGATGACGTATTTCCACAAGCATCAACAAATGTCCATCTTCTGGTTACAGTATAACTGCTTGAGCAGCTTCCAGCAGTAATTGTATCAGTTCCTGGTACTGCAATTGGTCCGCTACAAGCATCATTAGCGGTTAATGATATCATTGGTGGAATATCACCGCTACAAGAAACAGTTACGTTTGCAGGAGCCTGTGGTATAACAGGCGGTGTTATGTCTTGTACATTAATGGTTTGAGATCTTGTTGATGAGTTTCCACAAGCATCGGTAGCCGTCCAGGTTCTGGTTACGGAATATTTTCCGGCACATGTTCCAGGTGTAGTTACATCGTTGTATGTAAGGGTAAATGCAGAACCGCAAGCATCAGTAGCTGTTGCCTGAGCAAATTGAGGTGTTGCAGGACAGTTTATGGTTGATGTTGCCGGTAAAGCGGCAATAACCGGTGCTGTTATATCCTGAACATTTATGGTTTGCGTAGCAGTTGATGAGTTTCCACAAGCATCGCGGGCGGTCCATGTTCTGGTTACGGAATAAGAACCGGCACATTGTCCTGGAGTTGTAACATCATTGAATGTCAGTGTAAAAGCTGAACCACAGTTATCTGTAGCTGTTGCCTGAGTAAATTGAGGAACAGCAGGACAGTTAATAGTTGATGTTGCCGGTAAAGCTGCAATTACAGGAGCGGTTGTATCCTGAACATTTATGGTTTGTGATTTTGTAGATGAATTTCCGCAGGCATCACGAGCCGTCCATGTTCTGGTGACAGAATACGAACCAGCACATTGCCCCGGAGTTGTCACATCGTTGAATGTCAGTGTGAAAGCAGAACCACAATTATCTGTAGCTGTTGCCTGAGCAAATTGAGGAACAGCGGGACAGTTAATAGTTGATGTTGGAGGTAAATCTGCTATCACTGGAGCAGCAACATCTTGAACATTTATGGTTTGTGTTGCTGTAGATGAATTTCCGCAGGCATCACTAGCCGTCCATGTTCTGGTCACTGAATAAGAACCGGCACATTGTCCTGGCGTAGTCACATCATTGAATGTCAATGTGAAAGCAGAGCCACAATTATCTGTAGCTGTAGCTTCTGCAAATTGAGGAACAGCGGGACAGTTTATGGTTGATGATGCAGGTAAAGCAGCAATCACCGGCGCAGTTACATCCTGTACATTGATTGTCTGTGATTTTGTAGATGAATTACCACAAGCATCAAGTGCTGTCCATGTTCTGGTTACTGAATAAGATCCAGCACATTGTCCGGGAGTAGTCACATCATTGAAAGTCAGTGTAAATTCAGAGCCACAAGCATCAGTAGCCGTAGCTTCCGCAAATTGAGGTGTTGCCGGACAGTTAATGGTTGATGCAGCCGGAAGAGCGGCAATCACCGGAGCTGTTGCATCTTGAACATTAATGGTTTGTGTTGCTGTAGATACATTTCCGCAAGTATCGGTAGCTGTCCACGTTCTTGTAACAGAGTATGCCCCAGTGCATTGTCCAGGTGTAGTCACATCGTTATGAGTAAGAGTAAAACCAGGACCACAATTGTCAGTAGCTGTAGCTTGGGCGAATTGAGGCGTATTCGGACAATTTATGGTTGAAACTGCTGGTAATGTTGCAATTACTGGTGGAGTTGTGTCGTCAATAGTAATAATTTGCGTATCTGAACCTGGATTTCCACAGGTATCAGTTAGTATAAATGTTCTGGTAACAATCGTTGGGCAACTTCCTGAAGCAACATCCTGATAAGTTATAGAAGTTATTGATGAGGCATCAGTATAACTTCCCCCGGCCGCAGTAAACTGTGCAAGAGTTATAGAAACAGGAGTCGTTGAATAAGCTAAGTATCCTTCCGATGCTATCGAAGCTGTGCCACATCCTTCAATAGATACATCGTTTGGAGCAGTTATCACCGGATTTGTTGTGTCACCATTTCCAATAATAAATGATTGACTTTTGGTACAGCCAAAAGCATCAGTTACGGTAAGAGTATAGTTGCCAGGAGCTAGCCCTGAAATATCTTGTGTGGTTTGCCCATTACTCCATGAATAGGTATAAGGAGTTGTGCCGCCTGAAACTGTAGCATCAATGGCACCATTATTCTGATTTGCACAACTTGCAGAAGTTACTTGACCTGTAATAGTTATCGGAGCAGGAGGAGTAATGATTTGCGTATAAGTACTAACGAGATTGTTTGGAAGATTTGAATCCGTTACTGTTAAAGTGACAGTATAGGGACCTCCGGGATATGGGAAATTATGTGTAGGATTTTGTTGCGTAGATATTGGAGAACCATCCCCAAAATTCCATGAATAGGAATATGGTGTAATACCACCTGAAGTTAAGTCTTGAAATACTACAGTCGACTGATTTCCTGTCGTACAAACAGTGTATGAGTATTCAACTGCTAATGGTGCGGCTACAATCATACAGTCGCCAAATTCACATTGTGATTTACTGTAAGTGCTACAATTGTATGAGTTTAATTCAGGATCATTAACACCACCATTTGGTTGCCATACGGCTAAAATTCGGCATAATCTCAATTCCTGTCCGCAGGTCCAGGTAAAGGGACCATAAATTTTACGTTGCCCGCCACCAGGAGCCACTGTCCCAAGATAGGCATTAATAGGAACTATAGTTCCATCTATAGATAAGTCGGCAAAAATTCTGGTTTGCGAAATGTTGCTGTTTGCGTTAGAGGTGTAATTCAACATAACATACATTTGCCGACTCGAACCCGGCGTACAGGTTGTGTTGGACAACGGTACTCCGTTTTGATCGGTAAGGCTTAGAAAAACCTGATTCAACGTGTAATTATTTGAATCACAATTGAAGTAGCCTTGATAATAATTAGGAGGCGAACCACATAAACGCAAGTCTGGTTTTTGTGGCGTAAACTGAGAAAAAACAGTATTAATTCCCATCAGGAAAAATAATAATAGTAATGTGGTATTTTTTGGTTTCATAGACACTTCTTTTCTAATTAAATCCAATAAATTGGTAATAAAAAAACACACTAATTCCAGAGGCAGAGATATCATTTGCATAACAAAAAAGTATGCACACAGCATTCTGCTCCAAAATTTACACAGCAATGAAAATTTGTTGGAAAAGTAATGACACAAGTATGTTCCTATTCTTTATATAAGAACAGTATACAAGTTGAGTGAAGGGTATTATAAATCTTGTTGTGGTATTAAGATTTACAATGACCCGATAGCTTCAAACAAAATGTAATTCGATAATTTGTTATGTCTAAATTATTTAATAAAAATCTGGGGTCAATAACAATCGATTGCATTTTCGATGAAAGTAGGAGTTTTATCCGTGAATTAACATTAATTTGACAATTCTTCTCTGGCTTTTCTGGTTTTTTTTGACTTACTTTATAATACTATAAATATCTAGTTATGAAAAACTTAATTCTTATTCGTCATGCAAAATCCAGTTGGAAAGCTCCTTTGAAAGATTTGGACAGACCTTTGTCTAAAAGAGGTATTGGTGATGCTCATTTAACTTCACATGCGATAGATCGATTTTTACCAAAAACATTCATAGTCTGGAGCAGTCCGGCAAGAAGAGCTAAAGAAACGGCTATGATTTATGCACAAAATCTCGCCATTCCGTTAGAGACTATTATGTATAAAGAGGATTTGTATACATTTGACGAAAGCAGTTTGGAAACAACCATAAAAAACTGCGAAAATAAATATGATAACTTAATTCTTTTCGGACATAATGAGGCAATCACAAATTTTGTTAATAAATTTGGAGACCACTATATAGACAATGTCCCAACATCGGGATTTGTCTCGTTAAAGTTTGAAGAAGAAGATTGGAAAAATATACAAAGAGGAAAAATAGTCAAGACAGTTTTTCCGAGTCAGTTAAAATCATGAGCATTACGCAGGAGAACAGATATATAGACAGAGAAAAAAGTTGGTTAGCCTTTAACGCAAGAGTACTTCAGGAAGCTGCAGACGAAACAGTTCCATTATTGGACAGGTTGCGTTTTCTGGGTATCTTTTCTAATAATTTAGATGAATTTTTCCGTGTCCGTTATGCTGCGATCCGCAGATTAAACTCAGAAGGTATTTCCGGGGAAAAAATCCTTGGTGGAATTTCTGCTGAACAATTGCTTAAAGAAATTACCGAAATCGTTATCGAACAGCAATCCGAAAGTTTACGGATCCTGAGCGTTATTGAAAAAATGCTGGAGAAGGAGAATATCTTCATCATCAATGAAAATGAAATCAATAAAGAACAACAAAATTTTATTAAGGACTTCTTTATTCAAAAGGTTAGTCCTGAGCTGATTACAATTATACTTAATGATTTGGATGAATTTCCTTTGCTGAAAGATACTTCTGGGTACCTGGCAGTGAAACTAGTGATGAAACCAAAATCACAAAACACGATTCTTTCCAAAATAGTTCAGAAGAAAGAAACGCGTTATGCTGTTATTGAAATCCCTAAAACTATCAATCGTTTTGTGGTACTTCCGTCAAGTACAGACAAGCAGTACATCATTCTGCTTGATGATGTTATCCGATATAATCTGCACAATATTTTCAATATTTTCGATTATGAAAGTATTTCGGCACACATGATCAAAATTACCCGTGATGCCGAATTGGATATTGATGCCGATTTGAATAAAAGTTTCATGGAAAAAATTTCGTCGAGTGTAAAAGACAGACGAATAGGAGAGCCGGTACGATTTGTTTACGATCAATCCATTGATAAAGATACGCTTGCTTTCTTCCTTACGCGTATGGGAATCGATGCCACGGATAGTTTAATTCCGGGCGGCCGTTACCACAATCGTCGTGATTATATGGATTTTCCAAATCTGGGCCGATACGATTTATTGAAAAAACAGAATTCTCCGCTTCCGGTGGTCGGATTAAATCTCGAAGGTAGTATCCTTGAAAAAATTAAGCATAAAGACTATTTGATTAATGCGCCCTATCAATCTTTCTCTTATGTGATTAAATTTCTTCGTGAAGCGGCTTTGGATCCGAAGGTAGTTTCAATCAAGATAACGCTTTATCGTTTGGCTAAAAATTCCCAAATCGTGAGTTCGCTTATTAATGCTGCCAAAAACGGGAAAAAAGTGGTGGTTCAGATTGAATTGCAGGCTCGTTTTGACGAAGTCAGCAATATTTCCTATGCCGAAATGATGCAAACCGAAGGGATCGAATTGATTTTTGGAGTGAAAGGCCTTAAAGTTCATAGCAAGATTTGTGTTATAGAACGTATGGAAGAAGGTAAAATTAGGCGTTACGGATTAATTTCCACAGGGAATTTCAATGAAAGTACCGCCAAAGTTTATACTGATGTTACCTTACTTACAAGTCATGTACAGATAATGCGTGATATTTCAAAAATTTTCGAATTCTTTGACGTGAACTATCGTGTGTATCGTTACAAGCACTTGTTGGTTTCACCACATTATACCCGTTCCAAGTTTTATAAATTGATCGATATTGAGATTTTAAACGCATTGGCCGGAAGAGAAGCTTTCATTAAATTGAAAATGAACAGCTTATCTGATCTGAAAATGATCGATAAATTGTATGAGGCGAGCAGGGCCGGTGTAAAAATACAGCTGATTATAAGAGGAATTTGTTCCCTGATTCCGGGCATTCCTGGAATGAGCGAGAATATCGAGGCTATCAGTATAGTAGATAATTATCTGGAGCATTCGCGATTGTATATTTTTGGGAATGATGGCAACCCACTTATTTATATTTCTTCAGCCGATTTTATGACCCGAAATCTCGATGCTAGGGTAGAAGTTACCTGTCCGATTTACGACGAAGATGTTAAACAGGAACTTTTGGATACTTTCGAAATAGGATGGAAAGCAAATGTTAAAGCCCGTTTGCATTCTGAAAAGTTAGACAATAAATACAGAAAGCAGCCAGATCAGAAAATGTTCCGCGCCCAAGAGGAAATGTATAAGTATTATTGCGATAAGTTAGAAGTTGTTACTGAAAACATATAATAGTTTTCCAACTTTTAATTTCTGATTAACGAATAACGCTATCGACAAAGATGATTTCAATTAAAAAATATGCCGCAATTGATATTGGTTCTAACGCCATGCGATTGCTGATAATGAATATAGTGGAACAAGCCGGAAAAGAAACGCAGTTTAATAAAAGTGCTCTCATTCGAGTACCCATCCGTTTGGGGCAGGATGCTTTTACGGTCGGAGAAATTTCTGAAGAGAATATCGACCGCATGATTGATGCTATGAAAGCGTTTAAACTACTGATGAAAGTATATAAAGTAGAGCGTTATATGGCATGTGCTACCTCTGCTATGCGTGAGGCATATAACGGAAAGGAAGTTACTGAAATCGTTAAGAAAAAAGCCGATATTAAAATTGAAATCATAGATGGTAAAAAAGAAGCAGCTATCATTGCTTCTTCCGATTTACATCATTTTATAAAAACCGACCAAACCTATTTATATGTAGATGTTGGTGGTGGTAGTACGGAGTTTTCATTATTCTCCGAAGGGAAAATGGTCGCCTCAAAATCCTTTAAAAACGGAACGGTGCGTTTGTTGAACAATATGGTAAATGATATTGTCTGGCAGGAGATTGAAAAATGGATTAAATCCAAAACAGAATCCTATGAGGATATCACGCTTATTGGTTCCGGAGGTAACATCAACAAGATTTTCAAATTGTCCGGCAAAGCACAAGACAAACCGCTTTCCTATATTTATCTTAATGCCGAATACCAAAAATTGAACGCTTTAAGCTATGAAGAACGAATTGCCGAATTAGGATTGAATACAGACCGTGCCGACGTTATCATTCATGCTCTTCGCATTTACTTGAAAGCTATGAAGTGGAGTGGTTCAAGAAACATCTATGTACCTAAAATAGGACTATCAGATGGTGTTGTAAAAGCGATGTACAACGGGAAGATTTAGATTTTTCCTAAGAAGTTTACACATCCAGATCGAAAATCTTTCTTAAAACATCAATCGCCGGGTTAATCGATTTTAATTTTTCGAATTTTTCAATTGGAGTAAAAGCGTATTTAGTTTCAGTTACCTCATTAACATGAACATCAATAATAATATCATGGTTGTGAAGTTTACCGCGTAAGTAACCCAATAATTCATTTTTATTAGCATCAAAATCTACTTTCGAACCTTCGTTAGGTAATTCCAGTTTTATAGTAAAACCATCTAAAGTCGGATCGTTGATGAGCATGTAAGTTGCCATGATTTTCTGCCCCTTGTCACTAAGTTTTTGTGCAAAGTTGTTCCATTGTAAGCGCATTTCCGTTTCTGTAAAAGGCTCTTTCGGTAATTCATCATACTGTTTTACACTGGCTTTTTGAGAAGCTTCCATCTCACGTTTTGCCTTAATACTTGCCAATGAAAAAGCAGAAACTTTAGGCTGGGCAGTCATTGAAGCAGGTGAAACAATCTCACTCTTTTCAATTGGTTTTGCTATTTGAGTACTGCTTGCAGTTGCAGTTTCAATTCTATCTTCAACTTGAACTCCGTAAGCTGTTTCAGCTTTATTATTGCTGTTACTGTTCATTGCGACTGCTGAAGTTGTCTCAGCCGTTGCGATAGTCTCAGTCTGTATAGCAGCAACAGTGATTGCTTCCGACTTTGGTTTAACCTCGGTAATTGAGTAAGCGGAATTTCGGTAATAAGTAGGAGGGATTATAAAGGACTTAGCTTTTTTTTTTCTCCATCAAATGTGATAGAGGCAAGCTGCATAAGGCAAAGTTCAACCAAAAGACGTTGGTTTTGCGATGCTTTGTATTTCAAATCACAATCATTTGCTAATTCAATTCCCTGTAAAAGAAATTCCTGTGATGTTTTTTGCGACTGTTCACGGTATAAATTCTGAGCATGTTCGCCGGCTTCCAATAAAATCAGAGTTGCCGGATTTTTACAAACCCATAAATCCCTGAAATGAGAAGCTAAACCGGCTACGAAATGATGTCCGTCAAAGCCTTTAGCCAAGATATCGTTGTAAGCCAATAGTAATTCCGGGATTTTATTTTCCAGAATTAAATCGGTTACTCTTATATAGTATTCGAAATCAAGTACATTTAGATTTTCGGTTACTGCCTGACGGGTAAGATTGCTTCCGCAGAAAGAAACCACGCGGTCAAATATAGATAAGGCATCACGCATTGCGCCGTCAGCTTTTTGGGCAATAATGTGTAATGCATCATCCTCAAAAGTAATATTCTGACTTGCTGCTACTTCCGCCAAATGTTCTTTGGCATCTTTAACGGTAATTCGTTTAAAATCAAATATCTGACAACGGGACAAAATCGTTGGAATGATTTTGTGTTTTTCGGTTGTAGCTAAAATGAATATAGCATGACGTGGCGGTTCTTCCAACGTTTTAAGAAACGCATTGAAAGCGGCCTGAGATAACATATGTACCTCGTCAATAATATATACTTTGTATTTTCCGGTCTGCGGCGGGATACGAACCTGATCAATCAGATTTCGGATATCGTCAACCGAGTTGTTCGAAGCGGCATCCAATTCAAATACGTTGAAAGCAAAGTCTTCATACGGATCGTCATAGCCTTCCTGATTTATTTTTCGGGCAAGAATACGCGCACAAGTCGTTTTTCCAACTCCACGGGGCCCTGTAAAAAGCAGCGCCTGAGCCAGGTGATTGTTCTCTATAGCATTCAGTAAAGTATTCGTAATCGCCTGTTGCCCAACTACGTCCTTGAACGTTTGGGGTCTGTATTTACGGGCTGATACGATGAATTGTTCCATAGAATTTTAATCGGACACAAATATAGAAGTTTTGTTGCTTTTTGTATCCGACAATTCGATTATTTGGAGAAAAGTTATTCACAAATTCAGCGTCGCCCTTTTATAACCAAATCTAAGAGGACTCTGGCTGCATCGTTATCTGAATTAGCAGAAAATCCGGCCACAAAAACACCTTTTTTACCGTTTTTCAAAGATTTAATTCCGTAAACAGTTGCTTCATCATCGGGATCGGAATCGCCTTCATAACGATATACGTGAACAATCTGAAAATTTTCAGGATGTTCTACAATATCATCTCCATGGATGTTGAAATCGTAAGTGAAGCCATTTTCATGTAATTCGTCTAAAGCTTCGGAAACAGTCGCGTATTGATATTGGTGAGCCATAACTAAGAGTTTTTGGTTAAACGTCAGTATAAAAATAGTTGCACTAAATAGTATTCTTTGATTAATGACAATCGTGGACTTGAAATTTGCCTCTGCTTACTTCTCTTACTTACAGTCCCTTTCTTGATTTGATTGAAAGCCCGATTAAATAACGAGCAGAATCAGATTCCGAGTTTGCTGCAAAACCTGACACAAAAACTCCTTTTTTATTTTCGGATGATTTTGATCTTATACCATATACCGTTGCTTCATCATCAGGATTAGAATCACCTTCATATCTGTATATATGTACAATTTCAAAATCATGCGGGTTCTTTATGAATTCGCTGTCGTTAATGTTGTAATCAATGACAAAACCTAGTTCTTTAAGTTCCTGTAAGGCCTTTGAAGCGCTGGCATAATTATAAGTATGTGCCATGATAATTGTAATAATTAGCGTTGATTTAAGAAAATTAAATATACGATTTTTATGAGCAATTTTTTCAGAAACTAATGTTAAAGTGTTTTTCTAAAAGTTGACATCAGCCAATTATTTGTCGTAAGTTTGCACCGCAGACCGCCTTATCGTCGTTCCGGTGAATAATCGGGAGGGAGGAAAGTCCGGACACCATAGAGCAGCATAGCGGGTAATGCCCGTCCGTCGAGAGATGAGGACAAGTGCAACAGAAAGTATGTACAGGTAATGCTGTAGTGAAACCAGGTAAACTCTATGCGGTGAAATGCCAAGTATATCAGCAGTTTCCGGTTCGCCGGAATAAGGGCGGCTCGTCCGATGCTGAAGGGTAGGCAGCTTGATCCCGATAGTAATATCGGGACTAGATAAATGATAAGGGTTCCGATTTTATCGGAATACAGAATCCGGCTTACAGGTCTGCTTTTTTTAGATCTTTAGAATATTAGATTTTTGGATCTTTAGATTTTTTTAGATTGAAAGATAAATTGAGTTATAGTTACACGACTTAAAAAAAATAAATTTGCTAACTACTAAGCATCAAACTCGTCATCATCACCATCTTCATCAATCTCTTCTTCATCTTGGTTTTGTTCCAATTCAAAGAAAGAAAACACGGAACCGCCATAGTTTCGGCTAAAAGAGAAATTTTCCATGTGTTCAAGTTTGGTGTGCTTTGAATGTTCAATCACCATCATGCCGTCTTCTTCCAAAAGTTCGTTATCGAAAATTAACAAGATGATTTTTTCAAACTCTTTTTGTTCTAATCCATAAGGAGGATCGGCAAAAATAATGTCGTAACTCGCTTTACATTTTTCCAGAAATTTGAAAACATCACTTTTGATAGGAGTTATGTCGAAATCAAATTCCTTCGTAGTTTTTTTTATGAAGTTCACACAGCCCATATCGCCATCAACACTAGTGATGGGTTCGCAGCCGCGGGAAGCAAATTCATAGCTGATATTTCCGGTACCGGCAAACAAATCAAGTACTTTTAATTCGCTGAAATTGAAGTTGTTGCCTAAGATGTTAAACAAGGCTTCTTTTGACATATCCGTAGTGGGACGAACAGGCAGGTTTTTTGGCGGACTGATGCGTCTTCCTTTATATTTTCCGGAAATTATTCTCATGAATTAAGTAAGATATAATGTTGTAATGCTTGTGCTTGCGAAAGCGAGTAATTAGATGCTAAGGCTGAAACATCCAATAATGAAATATTACGGATGTAACGGTAAGCAATTTCAAAACAAGGGTCTTTTTCTGAAATTTTACCCAGCATAAATACCGAAACCGTTTCTGGATTCAGTTGCAGCTGTTCTAAGGTGAAAAGAAGGTAATAAACAAAATCTTCCGGAGTTTTGTATTCGAAAGAATTGTACAACAATAACTTTAAATTATGTGTTATAACAATTTCAAAATGAGTTTCCTGAAAATGTATGTAAACCTGTTTTTCTTCTTTGTTTTTGGATAATTCCAATAACCTCGAAACCAAAACCGTATTTACATTTTTGTAGTCGAAAGAACCAAACTGATCGATCAGAAAGTTGTTTACGTTGACAAACGGGACATGCACATTATTCATGTCGTAAGTGCTCATTTCGTCGTAAGCAAAGAAATCGGATTCAAAAACCTTGGTATTGTATTGCAGGTAGCTGCCCAGATAATGTTCGTCGAAAAGTGGTTTTGGTACAAATGTGCTGAAGTTATTATCGTGTAAAACCACAACTTCATCATAAAATTTGGTTAACCAGGAAAAATCAACAAAGGCACGCCAAAGCTGATCTTCCAGCGATTGCGTGTAGTTAAATTTCACTTCCTGAATGTCGAGCACAGTTCCGTTCAAAGTATCGAAAATACAAAAGGAAAGCCCGTTTAAGGCAATCTGAAGTGATAGTTTTTTATAATTTTTTGAAGCGATTGTAGCTGTACTCATACGTTTAATCCGATTATGGCAAATTTACATTTTTTTTCATGCGCAAAACCAAGATTGTGTTTAAATTCATTATTATCTTTGGCTCATCACTTTATATAGGTGTGAAAGTTTAAAAGGAGTCCAGAGTTTTTCTTTAGTCCTGGTCCAATAGCTATCGGGAGCAACGGAAAGCAGGAAATCGAAGATTAAGCGTAGCTAAAATGGTTTGATTCATACCGGAAGTTTTGCTCCAAAAATTCAATAATATAAATGATTTCAGCTAAGTTTTATTCCTTACTCAAACAAAATTTCCCTTTTCAGACAACAGCTAAGCAGGATATTTTTTTTCAACAGATTGCCGATTTCGCTACCAATGAAAATCAGGACGAGATTTTTGTTTTGAGAGGATATGCCGGTACGGGAAAAACGACAGTGATTTCCACGATTGTAAACCAGCTGAAAGAAATCAATAAAAAGTACGTTTTGCTGGCACCGACCGGACGTGCTGCAAAAGTGATTGCCAATTATTCCGATAAACCGGCGCATACAATTCACAAGCGTATTTATTTTCCGAAAAAGAGTGGAGGCGGAGTGACCTTTACCATGCAGCCCAACAAATTTAAGAATACCATTTTCATTGTCGATGAGGCCTCGATGATTTCGGATTCTCCCACAGAATCAAGTATGTACGAGAACGGTTCGCTATTGGACGATTTGATCATGTATATTTATTCGGGACACAATTGTAAGATGGTTTTGGTTGGGGATACGGCTCAGTTGCCTCCGGTGGGGATGGATGTGAGTCCGGCTTTGGACATCAATAAACTGGCCATAAATTACAATATGGAAGTGCCTCATATTGAGTTGGATGAAGTTATGCGTCAGGCTGAAAAATCGGGCATATTGTTTAATGCCACCGAATTACGTGAAGTATTGAAATCTCATTTTATAGATACGTTTCAGTTTCAGTTGCGCGGATTTAAAGATATTATCCGATTGGAAGACGGTTATGACATTCAGGATGCTATTCACAATGCTTACTCGAATTACAGTATAGAAGATACATGTTTTATTGTGCGTTCAAACAAGCGTGCGAATCAGTACAATCAGCAAATCCGACTCAAAATTCTGGATAAGGAAAGTGAACTTTCAGCAGGCGACTTCCTAATGGTGGTAAAAAACAATTATTTCTGGCTGAAAGACAATGAAACAGTAGATTTTATTGCCAATGGTGATATCATTGAAGTATTGGAAATTTTCAGGTTTGTAGAATTATACGGATTTAGATTTGCCAAAGTAAAAATCAGAATGGTTGATTATCCGGACCAGATTCCACTCGAAACGGTTTTGATTTTGGATACTTTGACCAGCGAGTCTCCGTCTCTGACTTATGAAGAATCGAACAGGCTGTATCAGGAAGTGTTGATGGATTATGAAGGAGAGACCAGCAAATACAGGATGTTGCAAAAAGTGAAAAGCAATGAATATTTTAATGCGCTTCAAGTGAAATTTTCGTATGCCATAACCTGTCACAAATCACAAGGAGGACAGTGGAACACCGTATTTATTGAGCAACCTTACTTACCTGAGGGTATCGACAGGGATTATATTCGTTGGCTGTATACTGCGGTTACCCGTGCGAAAGATAAATTATATCTGATTGGATTTAAGGATGATTGTTTTGAATGATAGATTATGAGTTAATAAACTACTTTGAATCTCAGTAACTTTGAAACTTTGCAACTTACTAAAAACTCAGTAACTTAGCCACTTTAGAACTCAGCTACTCAAATAATATGAAAATAATAGCAGTAATCCCCGCCCGATATGCTTCCACACGTTTTCCTGCAAAACTGATGCAGGATTTAGGAGGAAAAACCGTGATTTTAAGAACGTATGAAGCTGCGGTGGAAACACAATTGTTTGATGATGTTTTTGTTGTAACCGATTCCGATTTGATTTACAATGAAATTGTGAACGACGGTGGAAAAGCAATCATGAGTATCAGAGAACATGAAAGCGGCAGCGACCGAATCGCGGAAGCGGTTGAAAACATGGATGCTGATGTGGTAATCAATGTTCAGGGGGATGAGCCTTTCATCAACAAAAAGCCTTTGGAACAGGTTATTGAAATCTTCAGAAAAGATATTGAGAAGAAGGTAGATTTAGCTTCGCTGATGTTCGAAATCAAAGACAAATCCGAAATTGAAAATCCGAATAACGTAAAGGTAATAGTTGACCAACAAGGGTTTGCGTTGTATTTTTCACGTTCTGTGATTCCATACCCAAGAGAGGAAAATGTAGGTGCTCGTTATATGAAACACATCGGGATTTATGCTTTCCGAAAAGAAGCACTGATGGATTTTTACCGTTTACCGATGTTGCCCTTAGAAGCTTCTGAAAAATTGGAGCAACTTCGCTATTTAGAATATGGAAAACGAATCAGAATGGTGGAAACCGATCATGGAAGTATTGGTATTGATACGCCTGAGGACTTGGAAAAAGCAAGAAAACTGGTTTAACCAGGATAAGGTTTACTTCAGTTTTTTAATGGTAAACAATTCGTTGTGATCTTCAACTTTAGGATACATCCTGACTGAATAATCATCGTTGAATCGCGAACGGTATGCAACATTTCGTTCTTTATCCTTCTTGTCTAATGTCATGGTATTGAACAAAATAAAGCCATTAACATTTAGCAGTAAATTGATTCTGTCTATAAAGAAACTTTCAAATAAAAAGTTAGGCATTTTGGTGTCTTGAAAAATATCAATGATGATCAAATCGTATTTTTCTTTGGCTTTTAATACAAATTCAAACGCGTCTTCATTTACTATTTTGAGGTTCGGAATCTGATTCAGGCCAAAATAAGTATTCGCGATTTCGATTACTGTCGAATCCAGTTCCACACCGGTAATGTTTCCTTTAAATTTGATTTCATCAACCAAAGTTTTAATCACGCTACCTCCAGCTACACCAAGAACGAGAATGTTTTCAAATTTACGGATGCGCTCAAAACCAATATAATGCAATCCTTTTCTCAGAATGCGCTGCAGACTGCCATAAGAATAATTAGTGTTTTCAGAATCGAGTACTAATTCACCATTTGTCCACGTTACTTCAAGACTTTTGTTGATTTCAGAATTTTTTCGGTGTATATTTATAGGTATAAAATAACTCAGAATTTTTTTAATCATCACGCTTCGCATTTCTATTCGTAAATATAATGTTATTTTTGAACCAAATAATTTATGATGAAGCAAATTCTCTACAAGTTTATATTCTTAAGGCTGATGGGATGGAAGATTATTGGCACCATTCCCCCTGAAGTTAAAAAATGTGTATTGATAGTTGTCCCGCATACAAGCTGGCATGATTTTTACCTCGGACTTTTCACAAGAGGGATTTTGCAAATGGATATTAACTTTGTTGCAAAAAAAGAATTGTTTCGATTTCCGTTTGGTGCTTATTTCAGATGGATGGGCGGTGAGCCTTTGGACAGGCAGAAAAATGAGAATAAAGTTGATGCCATTGCTAAAGTGTTTCTGAATAACGAAATTTTCAGATTGGCCATTGCTCCGGAAGGTACAAGAAAGAAAGTAACCGAATGGAAAACCGGTTTTTATTACATAGCCATAAAAGCCAATGTCCCGATCTTGCCGGTTGCCTTTGACTGGGGTAAAAAAGAGGTCAGGATTTTAGAACCGTTCCAACCAACAGGTGATAAAGAATCCGATTTCAAAATTCTGCAACATAATTACAAAGGAGTAGTGGGTAAAGTTCCTGAAAATAGTTTTAATCCTGAAGATTAATTATTCGGGTGAGTAACTTTTAAAAGTCCCATTTTTATAAAAAACGACAATTCGATCAATTTCTTGGTTGTTTTGCACCTCTTCAAAATTTCGCGTATTTGAAAAAAAATCTTTTTGATTTTCAAATACGCGATTTTTTTCGATACTCGGTTCAGCCGAAAACAAATCCTGCTGCACATCATTTTTTATGTCTGATTTTTTTTCTTGGTCGACATCGGAAAATAGGGTAGCGCCAGCAGACAGATTTTCGACCCTGATAGGTTCCTCAAAAAAATCACTTTTAGGAAAATTACCTTTTCCGTTTAGAATCCAATACAAATCTACTTCTGGAAATTCCTGAATTATTTTTAGTATAAAATCCAAACTTGGTTTGTTTCTACCAGAAAGTAGGTGGGACAAACTTGAACGCTGAACACCAATTTTATCTGCAAATCCTGAAGCAGATAAACCGTAATAATCCAGTATTGTTTCAAGTCTTTTTACAAAATCATCAATGTTTACCATTGTAAATTATATTTGATTAACTAAACTATTACAAATGTAAACAATTTAGTGTAATCCACCAATATTACAATTGTAATAAGTGAAAAGTACTTAATTTAAAACTTTATTTAAAAATATTTAACTAATTGATTTGCAAATAAAAACAAACTATAATTAACAACAATACTTCTTGATAAGTCTTATTAAACACCTAACTATGAATCAGTTCTAATTAGTGTTTATAAATGTAAATTTAAACAGTTTTCTTTCTGTTTACAAATGTAAAAAATAAGATGTTTACTTTTGTAAATAGAAAAATAAGCCATGGATTTTACTATTTTATTCGACAAATATAAAGAGGAGAGACTCTTTGGGAGGTATATCACCAATGAACATGTTGAACCTTTATTGCAAAACTTTAAAGCCGATTTCGAAGTTTCTGTTGCAGGTAAATCTGTAAAGGAAAAACCGATTTATACTGTTAAAGTCGGAACCGGAAAAATTAAAATTTACATGTGGTCGCAAATGCACGGAAATGAATCGACCACTACAAAAGCACTTTTTGATTTTTTTAATGTCCTTAACTCTGATTCAGATTTAGCTGCAGATCTGAAAAAAACATTTACTTTTTTATGTATTCCGATATTAAATCCGGACGGAGCAGAAGCTTATACCCGAGTGAATGCTAATGAAGTGGATTTAAATCGAGATTCTAAAGACTTGTCACAACCGGAAAGTCAGCTGGTTAGACAGCTTTTTGAGGATTTTCAACCGGATTTTTGTTTTAATCTTCATGATCAGCGTACAATATTTGCGGCAGGAAACACAAATAATCCAGCAACAGTTTCTTTTTTGTCTCCATCATATAATGAGCAGCGGGAAGTTAATGAGGTAAGACAGAAAGCAATAAACATCATTGCTGAAATGGATGCCGAATTGCAAAAGTATATTCCTAACCAAGTAGGGCGTTTTGATGATTCCTTTAATATTAATTGTATAGGGGATATGTTCCAGTCGCTTGGGGTGCCGACTATACTATTTGAAGCAGGACATTTTCAGGATGATTACCAGCGTGAAACAACGCGAAAAATGATTTTTATTTCCTATTTATCTGCTTTGCAGGCTATTTCTGAAAATCGAATTCTTGACAATAAAACATTAGAATATTTTAATATTCCTCAAAATAAATCTATTTTTTATGACTTTATTTATAAAAATGTCAAAGTAGTACTTGATAATTTTGAAAAAAGCATTACTTTTGCAGCCCATTACAACGAAATTCTTTTAGATAAAACGATTGTTTTTAAAGCGACAATCCGACAAATAGGAGGATTAGAAGATAATTTCGGACATTATACTTACGATTTCCAAAATCAATTATTTGAAAATCAAGAAGATGTTTTACCGGAAATTGATTCTGAAGCAAATTTCACCATTGGAAATTTTAGTGAAATTGTTAATGGATTGCTAAAAAAATAAAAAATTAAAAGTTTTATTGATAAAAAATTAATTTTTTATTCTTAATTTTGACTTTTTAAAATAAATAGATAAATCTTATTATGAGCAAGTTTCGTTTAGATGAAGTAGATCATCAGATATTAGATATGTTGATTGATAACACGAGAGTGCCTTTTACAGATATCGCAAAAAAATTGTTGATTTCTGCTGGAACGGTGCACGTTCGTGTTAAAAAAATGGAAGACGCCGGAATCATCCAGGGATCTTCTTTGACATTAGACTATGAAAAGCTTGGATATTCCTTTATTGCTTATGTAGGTGTTTTTCTTCACAATACATCTCAAACTAAATTTGTATTAGAAAGAATTAATGAAATTCCGTTTGTTACTGTAGCACACGTAACTACAGGTAAATTTAATATTTTCTGTAAAATTAGAGCCAGAGATACTAAACATGCTAAAGAGGTAATTTACATGATCGATGATATTGATGGTGTTTACAGAACAGAAACAATGATTTCTCTTGAAGAAAGCATTAATGACAAGAAACGCTTAATGCATACAATCTTTAAAGATCTGTAAGCGCTCAAAAAAAGAAAACCCGAAGTTAACGCTTCGGGTTTTTTATTTTAAATTTACCATTCAACCAAATTTGTATTTTATGAGCCCGAAACAACTTACCCCGGATGAATTTGCACCTTATTACAAAACATACATAGATGCTATGGAAGATAATGTGAATTTATTGGATGAATTGGAAATCAGTCTGTACAAAACCATTAAGTTTGTTCAGGATATCCCGATGGATAAATTTGATTATCGCTATGCAGAAGGAAAATGGACAATTAAAGAAATTCTTCAGCATATAATTGATGCGGAACGCGTGTTTGCTTATCGTGCTTTGCGTTTTTCAAGAAGCGATGAAACTCCTTTGCCTGGTTTTGATGAAAATAAATATGCCGATGTGGTAAATCCTATAGCGAACAAACGTCATTTAAAAGATTTGCTGACAGAACTTACTGCAGTCCGTCATGCTACAATAGCGCTCTTTAAAAGTTTTACGGAAGAAGATTTAGTAAAGAAAGGTGTGGCTTCAAATAATCCTATGTCGGTACGGGCTTTAGGGTTTGTTATTATTGGTCATCAAAATCATCATATGAATGTTTTTAAAGAAAGATATTTATAAATAAAAAAAGGAACTCAATTTTGAGTTCCTTTTTTTATTTAGTCTTCATCGCTTTCTTCGTCTTCATCAGAAGCTTCATCTTTTGGTTCCTCTTCTTCATCTTCATCGGAATTGTCTTCGATATCCAATTCTTTCAATGCGTCTAATGAATCTTCTCCTGCGTCAATATCGTCATCTTCATCGTCAAAGTTTTCGATTCGGTCTGCTAATTTCATACTTACTTTTACTAAGTAAATAGTATCTTCTGTACGTACTTCTACAGCTTCAATAGTCTCATTTTTAGCGTTTTTGAAACGGACAATATCAGAATCATCATATCCGTCAGGAAACTTCTCAACCAAAAGGGTTAAGATCTCATTCGTTAGCTTAGCGTAATCTACAATTACTCTTTTCATTCGTTGCGTTTTAATCTTTGTATCTGCTCAAATGTAATAACCTAAATTCTATTTTTCAAATAAAAAATTCCTTTTTTTTCAAAAAATTACCAACCCAAAACGTAAGCAAACATCAGTGGTGCCACGATGGTAGCATCTGATTCTACAATGAATTTAGGCGTAGTTATGTCTAATTTACCCCAAGTGATTTTCTCATTAGGAACTGCTCCTGAATAAGAACCGTAACTTGTTGTAGAGTCGGAAATCTGGCAGAAATAGCTCCAGAACGGAACATCATGCATTTCCATATCCTGATACAACATCGGAACGACACAAATAGGGAAATCACCTGCAATACCACCACCAATCTGGAAGAAACCAATTCCTTTTCCAGCACAGTTTTTAGGATACCAATCTGCTAACCACATCATGTATTCAATACCGCTTTTCATTGTAGTAGCTTTGAATTCACCTTTAATGCAGTAAGAGGAGAAAATATTACCCATTGTACTGTCTTCCCATCCGGGAACAACAATAGGTAGGTTTTTTTCAGCTGCAGCTACCATCCATGAATCTTTCGGATCGATTTCATAATACTGTTCCAATACACCTGAATTGATCATTTGGTACATGAATTCATGTGGAAAATAACGTTCTCCTTTAGAATCCGCATTATTCCAGATGTTAAATAAATGCGATTGTAAACGACGGAAAGCTTCTTCTTCAGGAATACAAGTGTCAGTTACACGATTGTAGTGGTTTTCTAATAAATCCCATTCTTCCTGCGGACTCAAGTCGCGGTAGTTTGGAACTCTTTTATATGAATTATGAGCAACAAGGTTCATAATGTCTTCTTCAAGATTTGCACCAGTACATGAAATGATGTGCACCTTGTCCTGACGAATCATTTCGGCTAATGATTTTCCAAGCTCTGCAGTACTCATCGCACCTGCAAGTGTAATCATCATTTTTCCGTTGTCTAATAAATGCTCTTCATATCCTTTTGCTGCATCTACAAGCGCTGCGGCATTAAAATGAAGATAATGTTTTTCAATAAACTGACTGATAGGTCCTTTGCTCATTTTCGTTTCTATTATGAAATTATTTTTTCTTGTTATATCCTAAAATCTCTAAAACTTCTTCGACTCTTTGTTGTTCTGAGAAAACCTCAGTTGCAAAAATTCCGTTTTTATCCTTATCAATAAGGATGTGTTTCGGTTGTGGCAAAATACAGTGGCTTAAACCTCCGAAACCACCAATCGTTTCCTGGTAAGCTCCTGTATTAAAGAATCCGATATATAATGGCTTTTCTTTATTATATTTAGGAAGGTAAACCGCATTCATGTGCTGCTCGGAGTTGTAATAATCGTCGCCATCGCAAGTCAAGCCTCCTAAAAGAACACGCTCGTAAGTGTCATTCCAACGGTTAACTGCTAACATTACAAAACGTTTGTTGATTGCCCATGTATCCGGTAATGTTGTGATGAAGGAAGAATCAATCATATTCCAGTTTTCACGATCATTTTGTTTTTTCTGATATAAAACCTGGTATAATGCTCCTCCGGATTCGCCAACAGTGAAAGAACCGAATTCAGTGAAAATATGAGGAACCGGAACTTCGGCTTCGTCGCAGGCAATTTTGATCTGATTCAAAATCTCATCCACCATATATTGGTAGTCATATTCGAATGCCAATGAACTTTTGATAGGGAATCCACCACCAATATTCAAACTGTCAAGGCTAGGGCATTCTTTTTTCAGGGCAATGTAAACTTTCATACATTTTAAAAGCTCATTCCAATAGTAGGCAGTGTCGCGAATACCTGCGTTGATAAAAAAGTGAAGCATTTTTAACTCAACTTTTTTATTGTCCTGGATTTGCTTACGGTAAAACGGAACAATATCTTTATATCCGATTCCTAAACGTGAAGTATAGAATTCAAATTTAGGTTCTTCCTCAGCGGCGATACGGATACCGATTTTGAATTTGCCGTCAATTTGTTCCTGAAGCAAGTCCAATTCTTCAAAATTATCGATTACAGGAATTGTATTTCTGTGTCCGTTGTTGATTAAACGGGCAATATTAGTAACATATTGATCGCGTTTAAAGCCGTTGCAGACAACAAATGTATTCTTGTTTATTTTTCCTTCTTCCATCAATCGTTCAACAATATCGATGTCAAATGCAGAAGAAGTTTCAATGTGGATGTTATTTTTTAAAGCTTCATTTAAAATAAATTCAAAATGAGAACTTTTGGTACAGTAGCAGTAAAAATATTTCGCCTCATAGTGGTGTTTCTCCATTGCATTTCTAAACCACATTTTGGCTTTGTTGATGTTTTGGGAAATCTTAGGCAAATAGGTAAATTTTAAAGGTGTACCGTATTGCTCTACCAATTTCATTAAGTCGATGCCATGAAACTGAAGGTTGTCTTTATTTAAAGTGAATTCTTCCTGAGGGAAGTAAAATGTTTGGTTGATTAAGTCAAAGTATTTAGTATTCATTTGAATAATAAGTTGTTAGATTATAAAATTACTATTTTTTATTTAAAACAACTTGCTTTTCAAACTCTAATATTTGCATATACTATCTGAAGTTCATCATGTAGTGGGTTGGCAAACTCAAAAACGTCAAAATTTTGAATACTCTTTATAGAGAACACAATACGCTGCAACCGCAACAGTAATTTGTTTTGTCTGTTATTCCTGTCGGAACGAAATGTAGTATTCTGAGTTTTTTTCATTGGCACAAAAGTAAAAAATATAAAAACGTATTTAAAAAGAATTTTGTAAAAAAAAGTTAGTTTTTATAATCTTCAAAAGCTTTAAAAATCAGGTTGTTTGCTGCGAATTGATTGATTTTTATATCTCCGATTCCGTTTAACAGTGCGAATTGTATTTTTCCGAACTCATTTTTTTTATCGTGAATAAGAAGGGAAATGATTTGCTCAATATCGTTTTGCGTAAATTCGACAAGCCCGAAAATATCAAGTATAACCGATTTAATTTCGTTGTATTCTTCTTCTGAAA